>NZ_JBFAMX010000586.1:0-6498 GCF_040659615.1 Nonomuraea sp. NPDC049784 | reverse complement strand
GGTCCCCAACCCGCTCCCGCAGACACTTACCGCTTAACCTGCAGAAACAGGATCACGCGAAGATCGATTCATACACCACGTCCGTGGACGTGACCCCTCACTTGTTCAGATGCACCAGTTCTTCTACGACCCCTTGAGCAGGGAGAGGAAGCCTCTAGGTAGTGACCGGCTCCCGTTTGCACACAGGCGCTCACCAAGGAACTGCAGCAGAAGGCCCATGCTCTGCCTTGTTCCGTCGCTGTTCCGTCGGAGCACCTGAACCAGCGAGAAGCGATGCGAGACGTCCGCAGGCGTAACCGCTGCTCAGCCGCGTGATCGACCTGGTTCCGCAGGTGATCGAACCATGAGTCGGAGAACATGCAGATCTTCGAGGGCACCAACCAGATCCAGCGCCTGGTCATCAGCCGCCACCTCGCAAGCTGACCCTGACCTGCGAAAACCCCGCCTGCCTGTCCTCGGAGGCGGGGTTCGCTGTCTTGTGCGTAGAGCTTAAATGATCACTGTTCCGTGAGAGACCTCGCGCGGCCGGTGCAGCCGGTCGTCGATCGCCTTGCGGGGGCTGTGGATTCTCACGACCATGTACACGACTGGGCCACCTTGGTCGGCCTTGGGACGACACGAGCGGGACTCGGGCCTGCAGTCCAAAGGCCCCGGAGCCGTCTCGTCCAGTGTTCGTCCGCAGTCTGTGGGCGGGTGCTGCACGGCCAGGCCGCTGGCACAGCGGGCAAGGCCGGGGTCCGGCGATCGTTCCGAAAGGCGCGGATGGGAAGCTGGCTCGGTGCAGGTCTCCCTCCTCGGTCCGATCGAAGCCACCTCTGACGACGCCTCCCCGATCGACATCCCCGGCGCGCGCCTGCGGATGCTGCTGGCGCGGCTCGCGCTGGAGGCCGGCCGGCCGGTGTCAGCCGACTCCCTGATCGACGGCATCTGGGGCGAGGAGCCCCCCGCCGGAGCCGTCAACGCGCTGCATGGCCTGGTCTCCCGGTTGCGCAGGACGCTGGGCGGGCCGGAGTCCGTGGAGCTGGTGGCCGGCGGCTACCGGCTGCCGCTGCGCCCCGAGGACGTGGACGCGCACCGATTCGAGCAGCTTGCCGGGCAGGCCAGGCGGGAGCTCGCGGCCGACAGGCCGCGTGAAGCCTCCTCCTTGCTCCGCCCCGCCCTGGAGCTATGGCGGGGCGCCGCGCTGGCGGACGTGCTGGAGGCCTCGTTCGCCCGCAACGTCGCGGCCCGGTTGGAGGAGCTGCGCGCCACTGTCGCCGAGGACTTCTTCGACGCGGAGGTACGGCTCGGCCGCCACGCCGAGGTGCTGGCCGAGCTGGGCGCCGCGGCCGTCGCCCGCCCGCTGAGCGAGCGCCTGGCCGAACTGCGGATCCGAGCCCTGTCGGCCGCCGGACGCCAGTCAGAGGCGCTGGCCGTGTACGAGGAGGTCCGCGGCAAGCTCGGCGACGAGCTGGGCATGGATCCCTCGCCCGAGCTCAGCGCGATCCACCTCGCTCTCCTCCGCGGGGAGCTGAACCGGCCCTCCGTACGGCGGCAGGCCGCGCCCAGCCAGCTCCCGGCCAGACTGACCAGCTTCGTCGGTCGGGAGCGTGAACTCGGCGAGCTCGCCCGGCTGATGGCGGGCGCGCGGCTGGTGACGATCGTCGGACCGGGCGGCGCGGGCAAGACCAGGCTGGCGTTGGAGGCCGCGGACCACGTCGAGGAACGGACATGGTTCGTGTCGCTTGCCGGGGTCACCCAGCCAGACCAGATCGCAGACGCGGTGCTCAGCGCCTGCGGCGGCCTGTTCGAGGGCGGGTTCAAGCCGCAGGCTCCCGCCCCCGCGCGGCTGGCCGCCCAGCTCGACGTCGGCCCTGCCGTACTGGTGCTGGACAACTGCGAGCACCTGGTGGAGGCGGCCGCCCGGCTTGCCGAGCAGCTGCTCGTCCGGCTTCCGCAGCTGCGCATCCTGGCCACCAGCAGGGAGGCTCTGGCGATCGACGGCGAGGCCTTGTGCCACCTCGGCCCACTCGACCTGCCCGTGGAGGACGCGGACCTGGCCGAGGCCGCCGAGTCAGCCGGCGTGCGGCTGTTCGTCGAGCGGGCTGCCAGCGTGCGCCAGGGGTTCGCGCTCGACCAGACCACCCTGGAGTCCGTGGTGGAGATCTGCCGCCGGTTGGACGGCATGCCGCTGGCGCTCGAACTGGCCGCGGCCAAGCTGCGGGCGATGAGTGTGGCGCAGATCGCCCGGCGGCTGGGTGATCGTTTCCGCCTGCTCACCTCGGGGAGCAGGACCGCGCTGCCGCGCCAGCGCACGCTGCTCGCGATGGTGGAGTGGAGCTGGGACCTGCTGGAGGCGCCCGAGCGGGTGCTGGCCGCCCGGCTGGCCGCCTTTCCCGGCGGAGCTGACCTGGCCGCGCTCGAGGCGATCTGCTCTGACGCGTCCCTCACCGCCGGCGACATGGTGTACGTCGCGGGTGCACTGGTCGAGAAGTCCATGATCCAGCAGGTCGGCGACAGGTACCGGATGCTGGAAACCATCCGCGCCTACGCGGCGGCCGAACTCGCAGAGCCGATCGCCGACCGCTTCCGCGCGTACTTCCTGGCGCTGGCCGAGGAGAACGAGCCGCTGCTGCGTACCAGGGATCAGCTACGCGCCGTCGAGGTCTTCGACGCCGAGCACGACAACCTGGTCGCCGTGCTGCGGGCCGCCATCGAGGCGGGCGACGCGGCCACGGCCGCCCGGCTCGTCAGATCCATGATCTGGTACTGGGGCATGCGCGGGATGTCCACCCAGTCCGACGCCTTCCTGAGCGAGGTGCTGACGTTCGGCGACGAGCTGCCGGCCGACGCGCGCACTGCCTTCGAGGTGGTGCGGTCGACGTCGGGCCGGGGAGGCGGGCAGGAGGTCCGTGAGAACCTCCGCCGTCCCGGGGTGACGAAGTTCCACAACGCGCTGCCGTTGCTCCGCATCTCCAAGCTCACCACCCAGGACGCCCGGGACCTAGAGGCGCTGGACTCGCCCGACCCCTGGGTGCGCGCCAGCGCCCACTGGGCCTACGACTTCCTCCTCACGGAACAGGGCGACCAGGAGACCGGCGCCCGCCACAGGGAGGAGGCACTGCGCCTGTTCCAGCAGGTCGGCGACCGCTGGGGGCTGGTGATGAGCCTGGTACGGCAGAGCCGCGTCCACGGCCTGCGCGGCGAGCACGAACGTGCGGTCGCGGCCTCCGAGCGCGCCGTCGCCATCGCCTCCGAGCTCGGCACCGAGGAACACCTCTTCATAACCAAGTCGCATCTCGCCCAGAACCGAATGCGCGGTGGCGACCTGGACGGCGCACTGTACGACATCCACGCTGCGCGGCGCCAGGGTCGCGAACACGGTCACCGGAGGCTGGAAGCCAGCATGCTGTTCCCGCTCGCCGAGGCGCACCGCCACGCCGGCGACCTGGCACTGGCCCATCAGGTCGTGGACGAGCTCGAGACGGTCATCCACCGGCTACCCGGCCCGCCCGAGCTGAACAGCGACGTGATCGTGTCCTCCCGGATGGCCGTCCTCGTGACCGAGGGGGCGGCGGAGCGGGCGCGCGAGCTGCTGCCCCGCGCGATGCGCGGCGTGCTCGGGCACAGCAACGCCAACGCCATGGCCCGGGGCGCGGAGCTGTTGGCCAGGCTGCTCGGGCTGGAAGGCGACCCGGCGGGGGCCGCGACGGCGCTCGGGATGAGCCACGTGATCAGGGGCGTCTTCGACGAGGGCGACCCCGATCTGCGCCGGCTGGTGCCCGTCCTGGCCGGGCAGCTCGGCGACGAGGGTTACCTGGACGCGTACCGGTGTGGCGCGAGCCTGCCGAGGCAGGAGGCGATGGACCGGCTCGCGGCCCACGCGGGAAGGTAGATCTGGCGGCCCGTCGGCTGAGCGATCGGCTCAGCGCGCGCCCGGCGGCCCGGCCGGAGAAGATGCAACCGCCCAGGAACAGGAAGGTGTGTTGCACCCGCCGCCTCCGCCGAAGCCAACCACGTTGCCCGTGGGGTACAGGCCCGGCACCGGGGAGCCGTAGGTGCCGATCATCCGGGAGTCCAGGTCGATCGCTGGATCCACCTGTCCCAACCTCGAAGGCGGCTCGAGGATCAAGAGGTTTCCCAACGGGGACCGGTCAGAAGGTACCTGGGTGGTGCTCGCTTGTCTCGACTCCAAATCTGAGTGCATCGAGGGAGGTCCTCGATGCCGCCACCTTCCGGGATCATGCTCCAGAGGAAGGGGATCAGGTACTGAGGAGGTTCGCCCAGGAGCACGGCCAGTTCGTCCTCAGTAACGGTGAGGGCGAATCCCGAGCTCGGTCGCCCCGAGCCCCATCCTTGTTAGACGGCCCGCCGGATGCATCCGATGGGTCGGCGGTGGGAGCGTCCGGGCGCGCCAGGCGTCCGAGGCGGCCTCGTCGTACGGCTCGGGGGCCGGGCCGGTGGTGTGGGGCTGGTGGTGGTGGGGTCGGCCGTCGCCCGATCGGGGCAGCTCACACTGGGTAGGGAGGCAGCGCCGGCCTCGGGAACAGGCAGAGTCATCGGACGACGGGGGAAGCATCCGTTCGCCGGGCACGAAGCCGAGATCGAGGACGATCGGTTGGGGGACTGCTTATGACCAGGCACACGACCAGGCTGCGGCAACTGCTGGCCGCCCCGAGGATCCTCGTGGCCTACGACGGGACGGGCGCCCGGCTGGTCCGGGCATTCGGATTCGAGGCGGTGTATCTCAGCGGGTTCCAGACCTCCGCCAGCCTCCTGGGCCAGCCAGACGTCGGCTACCTGACGATGACCCAGATGGTGGAACGGGTGGCGGCGCTGTCGGACGTGACCGACCTGCCGTTGATCGCCGACGGCGACACAGGCTACGGCAACCCGCTGAACGTGCGCCGCGCCGTCCGCGGGTACGAGAGGGCCGGCGCCGCGGCGATGCACATCGAGGACCAGACCTTCCCCAAGCGCTGCGGCCACATGCTGGGCCGCCAGGTCATCCCGAGGGATCAGATGGTCCAGAAGATCAAGGCGGCCGTCGACGCGCGTACCGACCCCGACTTCGTGATCATCGCCCGCACCGACGCGCGTACGACCATGGGGCTGGACGAGGCGCTGGAGCGGGGAGCCGCCTACCACGAGGCGGGCGCCGATGTGCTGTTCATCGAGTCCCCTGAGAGCGAGGAGGAGATGCGGCGCGTCTGCGAGACGTTCCGCGGCGTCGTCCCGGTACTCAGCAACCAGATCGAGGGCGGCCGCACGCCGATGCCGGGCGTCGGCGCGCTGGAACGGATGGGGTACGCGCTGGCGATCTTCTCCCTCGGCCTGGCGTTCGCCGCTGCCAAGGGCATGCGCGACTACCTGGAGGTGCTCTCCACCAAGGGCGACACGCATGGGGCGCTCGACGGCATGGTCGCGTTCGACGACTTCAACCGGCTGATCGGTCTCGACGAGCACGCCGAGTTGGAGCACCGCTACGAGGTCCCTGGCTGACCGGGCGGGAAAGCCGCTCAGTGGCCGGCGGGAGCGGGGGTGCCGTCCCGCGCCTCAACCTCGGCACGGGACGCGCCCCACGCGCGGACGCCAAGTTCATACCAACCCGTGCCCGTAACGTAGACGGTCATGTCGTATCCGCCTCAAGGACCGGGAGACCCCGTCGCCAAGGCCTCACCCCGAACAGCTCGGCCGGCACCATCATGCCTGAACCACAGGAATACCCCCGAGCCCGGTGACGTCCGCAAACGGATGAAGAAATACGACACAAGGTGTCGGGTTTTGGGTTGAGCATGATTTCATCGGTCGGCGTCGATGGCGGACGTGGACCGGGCCCTGCGGACAGATAAGGACCTCCATGCGCGAAACGTCAGAAGACCTCAAAGAGCTCCAGGCTCTCCTCGACGCCTCCCTCTCCCGTTCCACCTCGCACCTCCGCTCGATCATCAACGCCGAGCGCACACTGACCGCAGAGCAACTCACCCAGGTCCTCACCGGCATGTGCACGCTCGCCCTGTCCACCGTGACGGCGAAGGGCGAGCCGCGGATCAGTGGTGCCGACGGGCATTTCCTGCACGGCAAGTGGCACTTCGGCACGGCGCGCGGCGCCGCCAAGGCCCGCCATCTCGCCGCCCGCCCCGCCGTCAGCGTCGCGCACATGCGCGGCGAGGACCTGGGCGTGTTCACGCACGGCAAGGTAGAGATCCTCAACCCCCAGGACGGCGCGCCGGCCGCGGACTGGCCGGACCTGCTCGAGTACTTCAAGGACTTCTACGGCGACGATGCCTTCGACTGGGACAACGACGTGGTCTACTACCGGCTGCACCCGCACTGGATGACCGTCTACCGAACTGTGGGCCAGTGCTCCGGCGTTCACGCCGGGGGTGAAGGCCCACGCGGGAGTGTCTGCTAGGGCGCGAGTGTGCTCTAGCCTTCCGCGTCGGTGAGCAGGTCAGCTCACACGGGTCGTTTCTGCTGTTCGATGTACTGCTTGAGGACCGTGAGCGGTGCGCCGCC
>NZ_JBFAMX010000585.1:0-6533 GCF_040659615.1 Nonomuraea sp. NPDC049784 | reverse complement strand
TGTTCTCTATATGCGGGGCGGGGCGCTGGGGGGTGGGGGCGCTCCACCCACCCGGCCGTAACCGGGCACAGGCCCGCAACGCATGCGGGCGCCGCGCGACGCCACGGGCCGGCAACCGTCCCGCGGGCGCCGTCGAGCAGGTGGAGAGGCTGCGGTCCAGGCAGCCCGCCCCGCCGCCGGCTCCGGGCCAGCCCGGACATCCTGGCGCTGATCGGCTACACCAGCCCGGCCATGACCGACTCGACGCCGGCCGAGCAGTTCGGCCGCCTCGAGCTCCCGGTCCGAGGCAGCCCGTGGGGCCGGTCGCTGCACCTCGTGCAGTCGGGGCGCCGCCGACTCGGTCCCGAGGCAATGCCCGTCAGCCTGTGGGGGCGCCGATCTGGTTGCCTTCGAGCACGGAGCGCAGCTTCGCGAGGGCCTGCGCGGCGGCCGCTACCGCGGAACGGTCGAGAGTGCCTCCGATCAGCTCGGCCAGTGCTTCGGCGAAGGTCTTCTCCGCCGCGTTGACGAGCTGCGAGCCGTCGTCGGTCAGAGCCAGCAGTGAGGACCGGCGGTCGGATGGATTCGGCTGCCGGACGGCCCATCCCTGCTTCTCCAGACGGTCGGCGCTCTTACTGGTCGCCCCGACGCCGATGGCGAACTCGGCGGCAAGGTCAGCCACGCGGGACCCGGGGTGGTCGCGCAGGTAACGCAGGGCCTCGAATTGCGAAGTGACGATCCCGTGCCGTTCACGGAGACGGTCGTTGAGGGCGTTGTACAGACGCGTCTCGCATCGGACCAGGTCGGCGAAGAAGTCCGGGAGGTCGAAGGCGTCGCCGCTCAAACTAGATGCCATGGCATATAGTGTAGTGGAAGATACTTCCTAGGAGAGCATATCGTGAGCAAGGAACAGCGCGCCCAGGTCGACGCCATGATGCGGCAGCCGCGTCCCGAGGGCCCAAGGTCGGTCGAGGCGATCCGAACCGGCTTCAAGGCGCTGATGGCCCAGATGATCGTGCCCAACAGCATCAGCACCACGCAGACAACGCTCGGTAACCGACCTGCGCTGCATGTCGAGCCGGACCACGGGCCGCGCGCCGGGACGATCCTGTACTTCCACGGCGGCAGCTGGGTGTTCGGCTCCCCCGAGACCGCCCTGCCGTTGACGGGCCACCTCGTGGCCAAGACCGGCTTCGGGGCGTACTCGCTGGACTATCGGCTTGCCCCCGAACACCCGTTCCCGGCCGCAATCGAAGACACACTGGACGCCTACCGCGCCCTCCTCGACAGCGGCCAGGACCCTTCGACCATCGCGTTCGCCGGGGACTCCGCCGGCGGCGGCCTCACCGTCACCACCTGCCTCGCCGCCCGCGACGCGGGCCTCCCGCTGCCCGCCGCCATCGTGGCGTTCTCCCCGGGCCTGGACGCCACCCGAACGGGCGAGAGCATGGACACCAAGGAAGGCATCGACCCGATCTTCACCCGCAAGGCCGTTGAACACACCGGAGCCATGTACCTCGCCGGAGCCGACCCGCACCAGCCCCTGCTCAGCCCGGCCATCCTTGCCGACCTGACCGGCTTCCCCCCGCTGCTGGTCCAGGTGGGCACCAACGAGGTCCTGCTGGACGACTCCACACGCCTGGCCGCACGTGCGAGAGCGGCCGGAGTGGACGTCATCCTGGACATCACCGCCGACGTGCCACACGTGTTCCAGGTGTTCACCGGCGTCCTGGACGAGGCAGACGAGGCACTGGACCGCGCGGCCCTCTTCCTCAACCAGCGCATCCGCGCCGGGGGCGCAGCGCACACGTCAGCAGGGTAGGGCCGACCCCGGCCTCACTCGGGCTACGACCTCCGCCCCGGGCCTTGCTCGCCATTTCCTTCCAGGCACACGCACAACCCGCCCTTGACGGTGATACCGTACTCCGCCTGAAGAATCGCGACCCGTTGCCGTGACATGACCGCGGCGGCGACCAAGCGGCAGTCCTCGACGCCAAGCTGGTCAAGTTGCTCGGCCGCGCGACGCAGTCTCGCCTTGTTCGGGGCGTACAGGCCCGAACGTTCGCGATGCCACGGACGTCACGGTAGAGGCTGGCACCGGCCTTGTGAGGCGCAGGTCTGGTTGCCCCGGTTCGTGCTTCGGCATGTCAACACCGGGCTGTCAGGTGCTGACCATACTCGACTCCGGTGGCCCGCTCCGAATGCCTGCCACGGCGAGAAGAGGCCGGCAATCCCAGATAACGATGGCCGTCGCCGACCTGCTGATCACGCGTGGCGTTAAACCCGTACGGATCGATTCGCCGCCCCGTGTCGGAGACGTCTTCCAGCACTGCCGCAGGGAGACCGGCGGCGATCACAGGCCTGATCATGAGCATGAATCAGGCTCGGACACGATGTGGAGGTCGTCAGAGCAACGCGGCGAGATCCGCCGGTCGCGAGAACATCGGCCAGTGGCCGGTCGGCAGCTCGACAAAGGTCCATTCGGGTGTGCCGAGCGGGGCGAACGCCGGGTTCCCCGAAGCGATCAGCTCGCGGATCATCGCCACCGGCATCGTCGAGGCGACCATGGTCTTCGGCGTCGCCGGGATCTGCTGCGGCCGCCGAACCGACTGGGTGACCGCGCCCCACGGCTGCGGCGTCGCCTTCGCGCGGATCTGCGCCCAATGCTCCTTGGTCAGTCCCGCGAACTTCCCCTCCCCCTGCTCGAAGGAGGGCGCGTCGAGCGCATAACCGTCCCCGACCTGAGCGCGCCAAGCCTTCTGAGTGTCCTCGTCGTTGAAGTCGATCACCGCCAAACCGGACGGCAGCGGCGCGGTGTCGACGTAGACGACCCGGCTGAGCCGCTCGGGATGCCGGTCGGCGACCGCGGTCACCGGGACACTCGCCCCGCTGTGCCCGACCAGGACAACCTCCTCCCATCCGTCCATCGCCGCGAGGATGTCGACGACATGGGTCTCTACGCCCACCTCCGGCGACAGCTCCCCAGCCCTCTCCGCCAGCCCCGTCAGTGTGACCGCCCGCACCTGGTGTCCGGCGGCGCGCAGCTTCTGCGCCACCTGGTCCCAAGCCCAGGCGCCGAGCCAGAAGCCGGGAACCAGCACGTAGTTCGCCATCTCATCGTCCTTCCAGTGAGCCGATGTCGCTACGCTAAAGCCGATAGCGGACAGAATCCGCCCGGATTAAGTGGGTGACCTGTGTCATATCCGGCGACCCGGATGCTGGCGATGCTCGAACTGCTCCAAGCGCACCACGGGCTGGGCGGCCGCGACCTGGCGCAGCGGCTCGGTGTGGACGAGCGGACCGTCCGGCGCTACGCCGCCCGACTCGCCGAACTGGGCATCCCGGTCGCCGCCGAGCGCGGCCGCTACGGCGGCTACCAGCTGATGCCCGGCTACAAGCTGCCACCGCTGATGCTCACCGATGACGAGGCCACCGCCGTGGTTCTCGGCCTGCTCGCCGGACGCCGCCTGGGCCTTGCCGCCGAGGCCACCGAAGCCGCCCTGGCCAAGATCCGGCGGGTGCTGCCAGCCACGCTGCGAGAACAGGTCGGCGCACTGGAGGAGACCTTGGACTTCACTCTCGCCGAACGTGCGGCGCCAACGCCCGCGAGCCGGGCCGTGCTGACCCTGGCCGCCGCGATCCGCGACCGCCGCCGGGTCACACTGCGCTACCGCTCCTGGAAAGGCGCCCAGACCGAACGCGAGCTGGACGGCCACGGCCTGGTCTTCCACTCCGGCCGCTGGTACGTGACCGGCCACGATCACCGGTCCGGCGAGATCCGCACCTTCCGCGTCGACCGGATCTCCTCCGTCGTCCCAGGGACGGCTTCCTATGAGATCCCCGAGGAATCCGACCCGGTGCGGCAGGTCACCGCGTCGCTGGCGCAGGTACCGTATGCGCACATTGTCGAGGTCATTCTGCACGTTCCCCTCGCCGAGGCGTCCCGTCGCATCCCGCCGTCGGTGGCCACACTCACCGAAACACCGGACGGAGTCCTCCTGCGGACGCGTGCCGAGTCCCTGGACGGCATGGCCGCCATGCTCGCCGGGCTCGGCTTCCCGTTCACGATCTTGTCGCCGCAGGAACTACGCCCCGCCGTCCGGCGCCTGGCCGAGTGCCTGCTGGAACAGACGTTGGAATGAGCACTCCCTGCGACCGCCGCCGGGAAGCCCACCGTGCAGATGACGGTGATGATCCGCCTCGGGGCAGAGCGGAGATTCTGACCTGCATGCACCGGGACCCCAGAGGGTCAGGTGGTGACCTCGGCCAGGCGGCGGGTGAGGTAGCGGCGCTCGGGCTCGGCGGTGGCCAGGGCGAGCGCCTGGCGGTAGGCCTCGGCCGCCTCGGCGCGGCGGTCCAGGCGGCGCAGCAGGTCGGCGCGGGTGGCGGGCAGCAGGTGGTAGCCGTCCAGAGCCTCTTGCGCGGTCAGGCGGTTGACCAGCCGCAGCCCGGCCTCGGGGCCGCGGGACATGGCGACAGCCACCGCGCGGTTGAGTTCGACCACGGGGGAGGGCAGCAGGCGGGCCAGGCGCTCGTACAGGACGGCGATCTGTGGCCAGTCGGTCGCATCGGGGCCGGCGGCGGTGGCGTGGCAGGCGGCGATGGCGGCCTGCACCTGGTACGGGCCGGCGGCGCGGCGGGCCAGCGCCTCCTCCAGCACGCGCACGCCCTCGTCGATGCGGGCGCGGTCCCAGCGGGTGCGGTCTTGCTCCTCCAGGGGGACGAGCGTGCCGTCGAGGGCGATCCTGGTGGCGTGGCGGGCCTCGTGCAGCAGCATCAGGGCCAGCAGGCCGCCCGTCTCGGGCTCGCCGGGCATGAGGCCGGCCAGCAGCCGGGCCAGCCGGATGGCCTCGCCGCGAAGACCCGGCCCGCCGGAGCTTCCTGAGCCCTGATCGACCGGCCCGCCGGAGCCCTCGTTGATCGGCTCGTCGGCGCCTCCGTAGCCCTCGTTGAACAGCAGGTAGAGCACGCCGAGCACAGCCTGCAGGCGCGCCGGCAGCAGGTGGGGCGGGGGCACACGGAACGGGATGCCCGCCGCGCGGATCTTGCGTTTGGCCCTGACCAGGCGCTGCGACATGGTCTGCTCGGGCACCAGGAACGCCCGGCCGATCGCGGCGGTGCTCAGCCCGGCCAGTGTGCGCAACGTCAGGGCGACCTGCGCCTGGAGTGACAGCCCCGGATGGCAGCAGGCGAACATCAGCCGCAGCCGATCGTCGGGGAAGTCGTCCACGGCCGGCGGTGGACCCTCCAGCAGGGCCGCCTGTTTCAGCTTGGCGGCGCCGACGGCCTCGCGCCGCAGCCGGTCGGTGGCGCGGTTGCGGGCGGCCGTGGTCAGCCAGGCGCCCGGCCGCTCGGGCACGCCGTCGCGCGGCCAGCGCTCCAGCGCCGCGGCGAAGGCGTCCTGGGCGCACTCCTCGGCCAGGTCCCAGTCGCCGGTCAGGCGGATGAGGGTGGCGACGATCTGGCCCCATTCGCGGCGGAAGACGGCCTCGAGGTCGGTCATAGGTCCAGCAGCGGCCTGATCTCGATCGAGCCGTAGCGGGCCACCGGATGCTTCGAGGCGATCTCGACGGCCTCCTCCAGGCCGGAGCACTCGATGACGCTCAGCCCGCCGATCTGGTCCTTGGTCTCGGCGAACGGCCCGTCGGTCAGCAGCACGTCGCCGTCGCGCACCCGCACTGTGGTGGCCTCGGCGGCCGGCCGCAGCCCGAGCCCGCCCCTGACCACGCCCCGCCGCGTCATCTCCTCGCTCCAGCCGCCGCACCCGTGGCGGGCGATCTCCTCGGACACGTTGGACTCGTCCAGCCCGATCATGAGCACGTACTTCATGGAAGCCGAGGATACGTTCCAGGCGGGGTCAGGTGCGGCGGCGGTAGGCGAGGACTGCGGCCGGCCCGGCAGCGTGTTCTTCGGGCTGATCATGCTGGTGCCGAACGCTGTCAGCCTGACAGGGCCTGTGCCAGGTCGGCCGCCGGGCCGGGGGGAAGGGCGCCGTGCAGCAGCTCGACGCGGTGCACCAGCCGGGGCGAGGCCAGCGACACCCCGCAGGCCGGCGCTGAATGCGGCGATCGCGCGGGCAGGGCGGAGGCGGGCAGGAGGGTGAGGCCGTGGCCGGCGGCCACCAGGTTGACCACCGTGTGCACGTCGTCCCCCCGGTAGTCGAGCCCCACCGGGAACCCCTCACCCACGAGGTCGCGCAGCCGCGCCAGCGGGCACAGCGGCGTCTGCAGCCAGCGCGCGTCCACCAGGTCGGCCAGCCGCAACGCCGCCCGCCCCGCCAGGGGATGGTCGGCCGGCAGGGCCACGACCAGTTCCTCCTCGGCCACCCCGGCGGCCGTCATCGGGCCGGCGTCCGGCAGGCGCAGCGGGTCGCTGGGGGCGGCGATGCCGTCGGCCAGGCCCAGGTCCGCCTCCCCTTCGGCGATTTTCGCGGTGACCTCGTCGCGCCCGCACGTGTGCAGCGTCACCTCCAGGCGCGGCTGCGCGGCCCGCGCCCGCGCCAGGCGCGCGGCCAGCGAGGGGTTGATCGCCAGCGGAGAGGCGGCCAGGCGCAG
>NZ_JBFAMX010000584.1:0-6542 GCF_040659615.1 Nonomuraea sp. NPDC049784 | reverse complement strand
GTAGCGGCCGTCCAGGGCCCGGTTGAAGCCGCCCTGGTTGTTCACCACGGCCAGGATCTCGCCCGTGGACGGCTTGATCGCCACCATCGAGGTGGGTTTCTTCATGTCCTTGACCGCCCCCACGGCCGCGGCCTGCGCGTGGGGATCGAGCGTGGTCTGCACGGGCTCGCCGTCGGAGCCCTCGATGGTCGTCAGTGTCTTGCCGCCGAGCTGGATCTCGGTGGCCGGCGTGCCCGCCAGCTGCCTCTGGAACGTCTCCTGCAGCCCGCCGCGCCCGACGGCCTGCCCGACCTTGTAGGAGGAGCCGAGCTTGGCCACGTCCTTCTTGGTGGCCTTGTCGAGGTAGCCGACCAGCTGCTGCACCGATCCGCCGACTGTGCCCGTGTCGATCCGGCCTCCGTCGGCGTCGGTGATCCCGGCCCGGTCCGGCCAGCGCGTCTTGAGCGCGAAGGCGGCCCCGGCGGCCATGGACGGGTGCAGCGTCGCCGGCTTCCAGTCGACCTTCCACGCGCGGTCGGCCACCATGAGGTCGATCTGGCCCTGGTAGGACCACTTGCCGATGTTCTTGAGCGTCAGGGTCGCGGTGTACGGGGCGCGGGCCCGGTCGTCGGACTCTGTGATCTTGCCGAGCTGGATCGCGGTGGACTCGACTGCGAGCGCGCTGCGTAGCTGGTCGTACGCGCTGAGCTGCTGCGGCTTGGCCAGCAGGGCCGTCATGGCGGCATTGTCGCCCGCCTGCCACGCGGCGGCGAAGCGCTGCGCCGTCTCGGCGGGTGTGCCCCTCGTGTGCAGCACGTAGTACGCGCCACCGGCCGCGGCCCCCACCGCGAGCACGACGGCGCCGGACACGATCGCGATGGTACGACCCCGCGCCACTAGATCCCCCTGACCCTCGACGACTTCAGGACTGGCCGTTGGCGGCCTTGACGCTGGCCGCGTAGGCCGGCACGTATTCCTGGCCGGACAGCTTCTGGATGGCCGTCATGATCTCGTCGGTCACCGCCCGCCGGTCGCGTGCCTTCGTGTGGTCGCCCTCGAACCGCAAGGGCTCCCCGATGGCGATGCCGATCCGCGCGGGCCTGGGCACCTTGGAGCCGACGGGCAGCACCTTCTCGGTGCCGCTCAGCGCCACCGGCAGCACCGGAGCGCCCGTCTTGAGCGCCAGCCAGGCCACCCCGACCTTGCCGCGGTAGAGGCGGCCGTCGGGGGAGCGGGTGCCCTCCGGGTGGATGCCGAACAGCTCGCCCCGCTCCAGCAGCTCGGCGGCGGCGTCGAGCATCGCCTGCGCGGCGTGCGCGCTCTCCCGGTCGATCGGCAGGCTGCCGCCCAGCCGCATGAAGAACCCGGAGACGGGGTTGCCGTCGAAGTACTCGTTCTTGGCGGTGAACGTCACGTGCCGCGGCAGCAGCGCCGGCAGCAGGAACGAGTCGAGCACCGACAAGTGGTTGGCGGCCAGGATCGCGGGCCCGCTCCTGGGCACGTGCGCCGCGCCGGTGATGTGCGGCCGGCACATCGCGTGGGCGAGCGGTGCGGCAGCGAACTTGACCACTTCGTACAGCAACGAGCTCTCCTGATCATCGAGCGGTCGGCCACCCCACCATAAAGCAGGCGCCCCGCCCGAGGGGCGGGACGCCTGGGAAAAGCCGTTTAGGCCGATGTGGCGGTCGCCTCCTCGGCGAGGTGCACAACACGGCTCCAGCCGAACGGTATTCCGTGAAGGCGGTAATTTGCGGCCCGGGGGACACAGACCACATCGGCCATTTGATGCTAACGGACATCCGGCGATCGCTATTCCACCGGGCCCAAAGATTCGGTCAGGTTCTCGTCCAGCGAGGCTGAACCACGTCGAAGACCCGCTGCTCGCGGCCACGTAGGGCAACCTCGGCAAATTGCCACAAAATCGCCCCCGTCGGTGCGTGAACCACGATCGAGGGCCCCAGCGGCATCTGCAGCAGCTCCCCGTGCCAGCGTGGCACCCCCGGCCTCAGGAACCACTCCAGTGGCACGGCGTGCACCGAGGCCACCTCACGGGGGTCGGCCACCGGCTCCTGCGTGCCGCCGAACGCCACGACCGGCGTGATCACGAATCCCGAGTCGGTGACGAAGTCGTCGAGCAGCCCGGCCACCTCGACCCCGGTGAGGCCCGTCTCCTCCTCCAGCTCGCGCAGCGCCGCCTCCACCGGCCGCTCCCCGTCGTCGAGCCGCCCGCCGGGCAGCGCCCACTGCCCGGGGTTGCGGCCGCGGGCGGCCCGCTTGATCAGGACCGTGTACGGGGCCCGCTCGGCGTCCTCCAGCACGCACACGGTGACGGCGGCCCTACGCACCCCGCCGGTGGGCGGGACCTCGCGGCGGTCGAAGGCGGCCAGATGGGATCTGATCTGCTCGCGCAGTTGGTCGATCGGCGACAGCACCTCTCAAGGATCGCACGCCGGCCCTCACAGGGGCTGGCGCGGCAGCCGTACCGTGACGCTCAGCCCTCCCTCGGGCCGGGCGGCCGCGCTGACCTGGCCGCCGTGCGCCCGCACGATCGCCCGCACGATCGACAACCCCAGCCCCGCGCCCCTGGACGAGCGCACCCGGTCGCCCTGGCTCCGGCTGAACGGCTCGAACAGGTCGTCCACCTCGTACGGCGGCACCAGCGGCCCGGTGTTGCGTACCGTGATGACCGCGTGCCCATGCTCCTGCCCGAGCGCGAGCCAGATCTCACCGTCGCGCACGTTGTACTTGATCGCGTTCTCCAGCAGGTTGAACACGCACCGCTCCAGGAACAGCGGGTCACCCTCGACCAGCACCGGGCGCAGGTCCTGGTGCAGGGTGACGGGCCGCTTGCGCGGCTGGAGGTCGATCTGCTCGAGCACGGTCCGTACGACCTGCTCCAGGTCCACCCACTTGCGCACGGTGAGCTCCTGCTCCGACTGCGCGAGCAGCAGCAGGCCCTCGATGAGCCGTTCGTAGCGGGCGTTGGTGCCCAGCAGCGCCCTGGCCAGGGCCTTCAGGTCCTCCGACGCGGCCGGCTCCTCCAGCGACACCTCCAGCACCGTGCGGTTGATCGCCAGCGGGGTGCGCAGCTCGTGCGAGGCGTTGGCGATGAAGCGCCGCTGCGCGTCGAACACCCCGTGCAGCCGGTCCAGCATCGCGTCGAACGTGTCGGCCAGGCGCCTGACCTCGTCGGGCGGGCCGTTCAGGCCGATCCGCTCGTGCAACGTGCTCTCCGACAGCCGCTGCGCCGTCTCCGTCACCCGGTCCAGCGGGCGCAGCGCCCGGTCGGCCACCACGTACCCGAGCACGAGCGCGACGACGCCGACCAGGATCATCGCGAGCATGGACCAGCGCACCATGTCGCTGAGCACGCTCTCGGCCCGGTACACGATGTCGCCCTGGAAAACGCCGTCCTCGAACATCGGGCGCTGCGCGAGCATGTCGGGACGCGGGTTCGTGATCTTGCTGACGCCCACGACGAACTGCTGGTTCAGTGCTTGCCCGGTGATGAGGTAGGTGACCCAGAGCAGGATCGAACCGGCCACGAAGAACAGGCCGCCGTAGAGCAGCGTGAGCCGCAGCCGGAGCCTCCTCCTGCTCCACCACAGCCGCCAGGTCTCGGGGATCAAAGCCGGTATCCCTTGCCGGGCACGTTCTGGATCGCGGCCGGCACGCCGAGCTTCTTGCGTAACGACGTGATCGTGACCCGCAGCGCGCCCGTGCCGGCGTCGGCGTACTCGTCCCAGACGCTCTTGCGCAGTTCCCCGGAGGTGACCAGCTCGCCGTCCGCGCCGAGCAGCACGCGCAGCAGGTCGAACTCCTTGCGGTTCAGCGACACGGGATGCCCGTCCCTGGTGACCGTGCGGCGGGCCGGGTCGAGCGCGATGCCGCCGCGTTCGAGCAGCGGGACCGCGGAGCGGTGCGACCTGCGGGCCAGCGCCCTGACCCTGGCCACCAGCTCGGCGAACGCGAACGGCTTGACCAGGTAGTCGTCCGCCCCGATGGCCAGCCCGTCGACCTTGTCGCGGATCTGGCCGGCCGCGGTCAGCATGAGCACCCGGCCGCCCCCGCCGCCCTCGCGCAGGCGCCTGCACACGTCGTCGCCGTGCACCTCCGGCAGGTCCCGGTCGAGCACCACCACGTCGTAGTCCACGTACGCGGCCATCTCGAGGGCGTCCTGCCCGTCGTAGGCCACGTCGACGGCGATCGCGTGCAGCCTGAGCCCGTGCGCCACCGCGTCCGCCAGCCGTTCCTCGTCCTCGACGACAAGCACCCGCATAGCCGGCCCCTTTCCTCTGGCACAAGAGCGTGACGGAACACGTGTTAGCCGCAGGTAAGCGCTGAGGGCTTATCCGGTTCTAGCACCCTGTGGGCTGAAGTTAGGCCGCGCCTCGGGCGAAGGACCCGGGGCGCGGAGGAGCGAATGTCATGAACATACGGCTTTTGCTGGTCGTCGTCCCCCTCGCGCTGGCGCTGGCCGCGTGCGGTGGCACGGCGCCCAAGGACGACGGCGTGGCCAGCGCGGGCGGCGGCACCTCGTCCGCCGGGTCGTCGGCATCCCCGTCGGCCTCGCTGGACCCGCACGAGGCGCAGTTGAAGTTCGCGCAGTGCATGCGAGAGCACGGCATCAACGTGCCCGATCCGCAGAACGGCCAGCTTCGGGTCGAGGCCGACAAGAGCGTGGGCCGCGAGAAGATGGACAAGGCCCAGAAGGCCTGCCAGCCCATCCTGGAAGCGGTCGTCCGCGACCGCACGCCCAGCCCGCAGGACTACGACCAGGCGGTCAAGTTCGCGCAGTGCATGCGCCAGCACGGCATCGACATGCCCGACCCCAAGCCGGGCGAAGGGATGCGCTTTGAGATCAAGAACGGCTCGGAGCAGAAGATCGAGGCCGCGCACAAGGCCTGCGAGCACCTCGCGCCCGGCGGCGGCAAGGGGAAGACGCCGTGAGGAAGGGACTGCTGCTGGGCGGCGGCACCGTACTGGCCGTCGCCGCGACGTGGACAGCGGTGGCCGTCCTGAACGACGGCGGCACCGGCGCCGCCACGCCCACCAAGCCCCCCGTGCCCGCTACTGCGGAGATCGCCAGGCAGGACCTGGTGGAGACCAAGACCGTGGACGGCGCCCTCACCTACGCCGGTGAGCGCCAGATCGACTCGGGCGCCGCCGGGACGGTGACCTGGGTCGCGGCTCAGGGCGCCGTGATCCGCCGCGGCCGGCCGCTGCTCAAGGTGGACCGCAGGCCGCTGGTGCTGATGTACGGCAAGCTGCCGATGTACCGGACGCTGGAGCAGGGCGTGTCCGACGGGCCGGACGTGGAGCAGCTCGAGCGCAACCTCAAGGCTCTCGGCTACGGCGAGTACCTGACCGTGGACGACCACTTCAGCTACGCCACCGAGCAGGCGGTCAAGGACTGGCAGGACGACAGGGGGCTGGAGGAGACCGGGCGGGTCGACGCGGCCCAGGTCGCGTTCCAGCCCGCCGCCGTACGCGTGACCGAGGTCAAGACCGCAGCCGGCACCAAGACCTCGCCGGGCCGGCAGGCGCTCACGGTGAGCGGCATCCGCCGCCTGGTGCACGTGGACCTGGACACGGGCGACCAGTCGCTGGCGCGCAAGGGCGCCAAGGTCACGGTGACGCTGCCCGGCGGGGAGCGGGTCAGCGGCCGGATCACCACGGTCGGCACGGTCGCGGAGACGTCCGGGCAGGGGCAGGACGCGACCACCACCGTCGACGTGGACATCACGCTGGCCAAGCCGCCCAAGACGAAGCTGGACCAGGCGCCGGTCGAGGTGGAGATGGCCAGCGCCCGCCACGCGAACGTACTGGCCGTGCCGGTCGAGGCCCTGCTGGCGCTGCGCGAGGGCGGGTTCGGGGTCGAGGTGGTGGAAGGCGCGACCAGCCGGATCGTGGCCGTGGAGACGGGGGCGTTCGGGGGCGGCCTCGTCGAGATCAAGGGCGAGGGGCTGGCCGAGGGCATGAAGGTCGGGGTACCTGCCCAGTGAATGAGCATGTGAATGAGCACGTGAACGATCAAGAAGCCGTCGTGGAGCTGCACGGGGTGACGAAGACGTACCCCGGCGACGTGCACGCTCTGCGCGGCGTCGATCTGACGATCGCCCGCGGCGACCTGCTGGCCATCGTGGGCCCGTCGGGATCCGGCAAGTCGACCATGCTCCACATGATCGGCACCCTCGACCGCCCCAGCACCGGCACCGTCCTCGTCGCCGGCCACGACGTCGCCACCCTGTCCGACCGGGAGCTGTCCGCGCTGCGCTCGCGCACCCTGGGCTTCGTCTTCCAGCAGTTCCACCTGTCGCCCGGCGTCAGCGCGCTGGACAACGTGGCCGACGGCCTGCTCTACACCGGCACGGGCCGGCGCGCCCGCCGCGAGCGCGCCGCCGAGGCGCTGGAACGGGTCGGGCTCGGCCACCGGCTGCGGCACAAGCCGTCGGAGCTGTCCGGCGGCGAGCAGCAGCGGGTGGCGGTCGCCCGGGCCGTGGCGGGTGACCCGCCGCTGCTGCTGGCCGACGAGCCGACCGGCAACCTGGACTCCCACGCCG
>NZ_JBFAMX010000583.1:0-6544 GCF_040659615.1 Nonomuraea sp. NPDC049784 | reverse complement strand
CGGCTGGTGGCCGTGACGAGGCGCCCGGTGGAGGGCCGCTTCTCGTTCGACCCGGACGAGCTGCGCGCCGCGGTCACACCCCGCACCCGCGCCATCCTCGTGAACTCGCCGCACAACCCCACGGGGACCGTGTTCACCCGCGCCGAACTGGAGGTCATCGCCACGCTCTGCCAGGAGCACGGGCTGATCGCGGTGACGGACGAGGTGTACGAGCACCTGACGTTCGACGGGGTCGAGCACATCCCGCTGGCCACGCTGCCCGGCATGCGCGAGCGCACGGTGATGATCTCCTCCGCGGGCAAGACGTTCTCGGTCACCGGCTGGAAGACCGGCTGGGTGTGCGCCCCTCCCGCCCTGGTCACGGCGGTGCAGACGGTCAAGCAGTTCCTCACGTTCACGGCGAGCGCGCCGTGGCAGCTGGCGGTGGCGTACGGGCTGCGGCACGAGCTGGAGTGGGTGTCCGCCCTTCGCGCGGGACTCCAGGACAAGCGCGACCGCCTCATGGAGGGCCTCGCGGCCGCCGGTTTCTCGGTCTTGAGACCCTCGGGCACATACTTCGTCCAGACGGACATCCGCCCCCTGGGCTTCTCGGACGGCCTCGAGCTCACCCGCCGCCTCCCGGACCTCGCCGGGGTGGTGGCCATCCCGACCCAGGTCTTCTACGACCACGCCGAACGCGGCCGCCACTTCGTCCGGTTCGCCTTCTGCAAGAAGGACGAGGTCATCGACGAGGCGGTGACCCGACTCAAGCGCCTCTCCGCCTGACCTCTGCACCCCCTGCGGGCCGCACGGCCACCTGCGTGGGGGTCAGGCCGACGGGCGGAGGCCGTCGAAGACGATGGCGAGGGTCCTGGTACGCAGGCCCTCGTCCCACCCGTTGTGCTGCGCCGCCAGGCACGCGGCACTCAGCAGGGCGAGCAACTCCGCCATCCCCACATCCCCCCGGACCGCCCCCGCCTCCTGGGCCCGCATCAACAGCGTCTCGATGGATCCCCGAATGTCGGGCGTGCCGGCCTTGGCATCGATCCCCGCGGCCGCCAAGGCATCCACGAGTACCTTCTTGACGGTCGAGTCCTCCACGATCGTGGTGAAGTACTCGAAAAAGGCCGCCCCAGGATCAGAAGCGGACGCCAGCTCGTCGGCCAGCGCGGCCAGCCGCCGCATCCGGTCGACGACGATGGCCTGGTAGAGGTCCTCCTTGGCGGGGAACTGGCGGTAGATCGTACCGACACCCACCCCGGCCAGCGCGGCGATCTCGCGCATCGAGGCGGACAGCCCGTCCCTGGCCAGCACCACCTCGGCGGCCTCCAGCACCCGGGCGCGGTTGCGTTGCGCATCGGCACGCATCAATGAGAGCCCCTTCGTTGACAACCGGAACGAGTGTTCCGTATGGTCTGAAGGCATCCGGAACACTCATTCCGATTCTAGGGGACTCCCGTTGGACCATCTGAATCTGGGCCGCTCCGGCCTGCGCGTCTCCAGGGCATGCCTGGGCACCATGAACTTCGGCACCGAGTACGGCCTGGCCGCCAGCGACGAGGCCGAGGCCGGCCGGATCATCGACGCCTTCCTCGAAGCGGGCGGCAACTTCATCGACACCGCCGACCTGTACCACCGGGGTGAGACCGAGGAGATCGTCGGCCGCGCGCTGAAGGGCAGGCGCGAGCGGGTCGTGCTGGCCACCAAGGGCGCCATGCCGGTGGGCACGGAGGGGCGCGGCCTGTCGCGGCGCCACCTCACCAGGGCCCTCGACGCCAGCCTGCGCCGCCTCGGCACCGACTACATCGACCTCTACCAGTGCCACCAGTGGGACCCGGCGACGCCGATCGAGGAGACGATGGCCACGCTGGACGGGTTCGTCAAGGCGGGCAAGGTCCGCTACCTCGGCTGCTCCAACTTCACCGCGACCCAGCTCGTCGAGTCGCAGTGGGCCGCCGTCCGCGTCGGCGGCACCCCGTTCGTGAGCCTGCAGCCGCAGTACTCGCTGATCCAGCGGGTGATCGAGGCGGAGATCCTGCCGGCGTGCGAGCGGCACGGCATCGGCACCGTCGTGTACGGGACGCTCGGCGGCGGCGTACTGACCGGCCGCTACAAGCACGGCGAGGCCCCCGACCCGGACAGCCGCATGGGCAGGCTGCTCGGCCACTCCCTGCCCGGCGCGAACCGCTGGGCCCGCTCGCTGCTCAACGACCGCAACCTGGACATCGCCGAAGAGCTGGTCAAGGTCGCGGCCGGGCTCGGCGCCGCACCGGCGGAGGTGGCCCTGGCCTGGGCGGCACGGCGCCCCGGGGTGACCTCCGTGCTGATCGGCCCGCGATCGGTGCAGCAGCTGCGGGAGAACCTGGCGGCGTTCGACCTGGACCTCCCCGAGGAAGCGGTGGCCAGGCTCGACGAGATCTCCCACGTCGACCTCGGCCCGATGGACGGCTCGTTCTTCCACCTCGTCCCACGCTGACATCCGCATATGTACGGGTGATGCCCGACAAATCGTGGTATCCCTGGCTGAGTGAAGCGCCGGCATGTCGCGATGGTTCTCGTGCTCGGGCTCGCCGCGGCATGCCAGGTCCCAGCGCGGGACCACGGGCGCCCAACGCTGCTCCAGCCGCCCGCCGTACCGACGACCACGCAGGCCGTCCCCACACCCTCGACAGGGGGCAGCCCCGTCATCCCGCCCGCGGCACCCGGCGGCTGGCGTTACACCTACGTCGGCGAGGAGCTCGGCGGCGAGCTGTGGGACGTGGTCGCCACCGGCCCCGGCGACGCGTGGGCGGTCGGCGCGCGGGACGGCCAGCCGTTCCTGCTCGGCTACGACGGCCGCACGTGGCGGCCGGCCCAGCTGCCCGACGGCCTCGGCGACATCGACGTGATCGGGGATCTCCGCCTCGGCGCGTCGGGCCCCGGCGACCTGTGGCTGTTCCGCCCGGACGACCAGGGCACGCGCGTGTTCCGCTGGGACGGCACCGGCTGGCGCCCGCTGCCGCCGTACCAGTGGCAGGTGATCGACGCGCAGGTGTTCTCGCCCACCGACGTCTGGGTCCTCGCCGACGAGCGCAGGGCGGGCCACTGGGACGGAACACGCTGGCGGACCGTCACGCTCCCCGCCCAGGCGAGCGCCCTCGCCGCCACCGCGCCGGACGACATGTGGGCGGTCGGCCACCGGAACTTGGGCACGATGCCGGGTCCGCTCACCCAGCCGGCCGCCATGCACTGGAACGGCCGCGCCTGGCGCCTGATCCCCACCCCCGCCTACCGTTTCGCCGACCCTGCGCCGCCCGAGGAGGACGCCTTCCTCAGCGACGTCGTGGCCCTGTCGGCGAAGGAGGCGTGGGCGGTGGGGGAGCACACGTTCAACCACGGAGAGGGCGGCCCCGACCCCGCCGACCCACCGCCGATCGTGTTGCGCTGGGACGGCTCCACCTGGAACCGGCACCCGGTGCCCACCCCCTCGATCTGCTGCCCGAAGCTCGCCCCGGACGGCTCCGGCGGCGTCCTGCTCAGCTCGGGCGGCACGGGCCTCGGCAACACCTGGCGCCTCGCCCCCGGCGGCACCGCGACTCGCCTGCCCCGGATGAAGGTGGAATCGAAGGCGTCACGCAAGCAGTACGGCGCCATCGAGGCCATGGCCCACATCCCCGGCACCCGCACGGTCCTCGCGGTGGGCAGGCTGAGCGCGCGCAGCTGGTCCCGGGTCGCCATCGCCGAATTCAACGCCAACGGAGAGTAGCGAAGGATAAACTGACGGTGGTGGTATCGCGGTGATACCGCCTCCGACCTACGATGGGAGGTATGGCTATGACCCTTCGCTTGACCGACGAGCAGACCGAGGCCCTCCGTAAGCGCGCCGAGTTCGAGGGGCGCAGCATGCAGCAGATCGTGGTGGCCGCGGTCGAGGAATACCTGGCAAGGCACACTGCCGACGAAGAGGTTCGCCGGCTCGGCGCCAAGTCGAGGGAGCGCTGGCGAACAGTTCTTGATCGGCTCGGCGAATGACCCGATACCTCACCCTGGAGCAGGTCCTCGAGCTCGCGGAGGCCGAGCTGGGCGACATTCTCGCGGTCCGGGACCTCGGCCTGCTCGACTCGGCCGTTCACCGGCCGAGCTCCGCCATGTTCGGCCAGGAGGCTTATCCCGACCTGATCACGAAAGCCGCCGCTCTCCTACAGTCGCTGGCGGTCAATCATCCGCTCATCGACGGCAACAAGCGGCTCTCCTGGCTGGTGACGGACGTCTTCCTGCGGTTCAACGGGGTCGAACTCGACACCGACGACGACTCCGCCTACGACCTCGTCATCGCCGTCGCGGCCGGCAAGCTCACCGAGGTGAACGAGATCGCGGACGTCCTGCGTACCTTCACGACACCATCCTGACCGGCGGCCTCGCCTCAGCTCCGGGTGCTCTCGTTGCTCGGCTCGTCCAGCGGCGTCAGCGTGTCCGTGGCGGCCGCGTGCTCCATCCCCGTCGCCTGCAGCAGGTCGACGACCACCGAACGCAGTTGCGCGATGATCACGTGTGCCGAGAAGCCGAGCCCGTCGGGCCGCTCGCGGGCCGCGACGGCCAGCAGCGCCTGGCGTGCCAGCGTCGGTTCGCGGCCCGCCCCGAGCTCCAGTTGCAGCAGCAGCGCCGCCTCCGAGACCTCACGCAGCGCCTCCGCCAGGGCGGGGGGCGGCGGGCTGGCCTCTCCGAGCGCGGCCAGGGTGCGCCTGGCCAGCACCCGCGCGTTCCGCAGCGCCAGGTCCACCGGCACGGCCGCGGTCTCGTAACGCGCCAGGCTGGCCTTGCGGTGCCAGTGCAGCGGCGAGATCAGCGTGATCTCCTTGGCGGTCTCCAGCGCGTGCCCGTACTCCTCCACCGCCTCCTGCGTGCTGCGCGCCTCCTCCAACGCCTCGGCCGCGAGGTCCACGTCCCGCTTCTCGATCGCCTCGGCGGCCCGCTCCAGCACCGTGGACAGCGCGTCGAGCACCCCGGACAGGTGCTTGGCCGCGATCGTGAACGGGCTGGCGGGCAGTAAGGCGGCCGCCATGATCCCGATGATGCCCCCGGTGAGCGCGTCGGCCATCCGGTCCAGGCCCCCGGCCCCGTCGCCTGGCACGAGGGCGGCCACCAGCACGGCCGACGACCCCGCCTGCGCGACGAACAGCGCCCCGCTGTTCAGCAGCACCGCCACGGTCATCGCCAGCGCCACCACGAGCGCGATCTGCCACGCGCCCGAGCCGATCCAGGACACCAGCAGGTCGCCGATGCCCACCCCGAGGCTCACGCCGATCACCAGCTCGGCGACCCTGCGCAGCCGCTGCCCGAGCCCGACGCCCACGCAGATCAGCACGGAGATCGGGGCGAAGAAGGGGCGTGGGTGGCCGAGCAGCTCGATGGCGATGATCCAGGCTATTGCGGCACCGACCGCGCACTGCGCGATGGACGGTGCCGTGAGGCCGAACGTGCCCAGTCGTTCCTTCACATGATCGCTGAGCCTGGTTCGCACCTTTCCACCATGGCGGATCTTTATGACATTGAGGTCACGTTTGCCCTATCTAAGTCCTTTTCGTCGGAGGTTGTGCGTTTTCTTGTCGGCGGGGGAGAGGTGCTCGCCTTGCCGGTCTGGCCCTCTTGGTCACGCGGCGTGTGCCCGTCGTCGGCGCTCTCTTCGGCGAAGGACGTGTCCGGCCCGTGGGCGTGGACGTCCAGCGACGGCAGGGCCGCCAGCGCTTCCGTCCGCTCGGTGCCGGTCGCCAGGAGCAGGTCCACGATGATGGACCGGAGCTGGGCGATCATCACGTCCGCCGAGAAGCCCCACCGCTCGGACCCCTGCTGGGAGGCCACCGCCAGGAGCGCCTTGGTGACCTTTTCCGGCGAGCGTTCGGCGGCCAGCTCGTCTCGCAGCATGAGCGTCGCGTCTGCGAGGTCGCCCAGCGCGCCGGGCAGCCAGGGCGGGAGCGGGCTGGAGCCGTCGAGCGCCACGATGGCCCGTCTGGCCAGCACCCTGGCGTTTCTGAGCGCGTGATCGAGCGGCACGGCCGCTTTCTCGTACCCCTCCAGGCTGGGGCGGCGGTGGCGGTGCAGCGGCGAGATGGTGGCGATCTCCCTGCTCGTCTGCAGCGCCTGCAGGAACTCCTCCACCTTCGTCTGGCTGCCCCGCGCCTCCTCCAGCGCGTCGGCGGCCAGGCGCGTGTCGCGCGTCTCGATGGCCTCGGCGATCTGCCGCAGCGCGTCGGCCAGCGCGCCGAACATCCCCTTCGCGTGCCGCCTCGCGAGCGCGGACGGGCTGGCGGGCAGCAGGGCCACCGCCGCGAGCCCCACGAGGCCGCCGACCAGGGCGTCGACCATCCTGGCGAACCCGCCGGCGCCGCTCGGCGGCAGGAGGGTCGCGACGAGCACGGCCGAGGAACCCGCCTGGAGGACGATCATCGAGCCGCTGTCCAGCAGCACCGCCGCGGCCATCGCCATCGCCACCACGAGCGCGATCTGCCACGCTCCCGAGCCGATCCGGGACACCAGCAGGTCACCGACGCCGACGCCGACGCTGACCCCCGCGACCAGCTCCACCACC
>NZ_JBFAMX010000582.1:0-6549 GCF_040659615.1 Nonomuraea sp. NPDC049784 | reverse complement strand
CCGGTCTTCACCCGGCTCGGCAGGTTGCCCATGCCGGGCCGCAGCCGCAGCCGGCGCAGCGCACCCAGGTCCAGTTCGGCGGCGGCCACCAGCGACTCGCCCGGGCCCGCCTGAGCGAGCACCCGCCCCTGGTGGTCCAGCACCTCCGAGCCGCCGTTGGTGGAGTCGCCGGGGATCGCGATGCCCGTCAAGCCGCCGCTGTTGGCCGAGACCACGTAGGCGAGGTTCTCGGCGGCGCGGGCGCGGCGGGCGATCGCCTTCGGGGTCAGCGCGGGCGAGGAGGCCTCGGAGGTGGGGTGGCAGAAGACCTCGGCGCCGCGCAGAGCCAGCGCGCGGGCCAGCTCCGGCATGAGGATCTCCTCCGAGGCGAGCACGGCCAGGTTGCCGATCTCGGTGCGGGCCACGGGCAGCACGCCGTCGATGCCGTAGACCTCCAGATAGCGCTCCCACACGTCGTACGGACTCGGCGTGAACATCGAGTGCAGCCTGCGGTAACGCAGCACCACCTCCCCTTGCGGGGACAAGATCACCGAGGCCTGGAAGTACAGCTCGGGGAAGTGCTCGTCGCGCTCATAGGCGTTCACGCACAGGAACACCTCGTGCCGGGCGGCGATCTGGGCCAGCGCCTCGTATTCAGGACCGCCGGGGTCGAGCGCGGCCTTCTCGCGCCACTCGGGGAAGCTCTCGCGCATCGGGAACCCGGTCATGACGTACTCGGGCAGCACCACCAGGCGCAGGTCGCGGCCGAGCCAGCCTTTGCTGCCGCCGACCTGCTCGCCGATCCGCCCGATGGCGGCGCGGATGGCGGCGCGCGGATCCGGATCGGCGTTGACGGCCCTGGTCTCCATCTGGAGCGCCAGGGCCGTGTAGGCGGTCACGGGCGCCCGTTGTCCGCGCACCAGCCGGCCCAGGTGGTGGCGCCCTTGCCGAGCTGCTTGTTGTAGAAGGAGCTCCAGGAGTTCTCGCCGGCGCCCGGCGCGGTCGGCGCCGCCTTGTAGAGTGGGTAGTTCGCCTCGACCTCGGCGCGCAGCCACGGCTCGACCTCGGCGTAGGAGTTCAGGGACCAGCTGCGGGCGTGGTAGGTGAGCTGGCCGCGCACCTCGCTCTCCGCCAGGCACATGAACGGCGCCCACGGGCTCGTACGCGCCCAGCTGATCTTCGTCTTCATCGCGCCGGAGGGGACGGTGCCCGGGATGGTCCTGACGGCCGCCTCGCGCTCGTCGACGGAGAAGTCGAACATCTCCTGTGCCGCGTACACGCCGCCCACGAGCCCGAACCGCTCGCCGAGCGCGGTGCCGAAGTCGGCGCGCACGCCGATGTCGCTGGTCCACACCGTCTCATCATGCATCGCGCGCACCGGCGGGCCCGCGTAGGAGGAGGTGACGTTGAACGGGCCGAAATTCACCGTGTCGTTGTTGATGGGGATGACCGGATACGTCTTCTGGTCGATCGGGTTCTTCCACTCCCGCAGGATCCGGGTCGGGTCGGCCGGGTCGGTGTAGACGACGATCTCGCGGGAGAGCTGGTAGAGCTGTGTCGTGTCCGGCACCCGGTACAGGCGCCTGATGTTGTAGCCCTCGATGTTGAACAGCTTCTGGCCGTGCCGTATCGCCGGGTCGAGGCTGTTGCCTTCGACGTTCGCGTACACGCTGCCCGAAATCCGGAAAACCATATCCTTGCCGTCGGGGCGTCCAAAAGTTTGGAGCGAGAGAAGGCCGCTTCGGTCGGTGACCGTTTTGTAGACCGGTCCCGGAAATGTCGGATTAATGCTCTCATCGTCCGCCGCCGCCCCCGGGGCACTCACGCTCACGAAGAGAGCGGCGAGAACTAAGGACCTGATGGCATTGCGCTTGACCATGGGTGCGCTCCGGGCGGATGAGCGGACTGGGGAGCCCATTGTGATCATCTCCCGAGCGGCACTGTCCACCGTACCCTAAAAACTGCAGTCGACTTAAAGTTTGCAGTAGACTGCAAGCATGAGTGAAGGGCTGCGGGAGCGGAAGAAGCGGCAGACCAGGCAGCGCATCTCGGACGTGGCCGTCGGGCTGTTCGTGGAGCGCGGCTTCGAGAATGTCACGATCGCGGAGGTGGCCGAGGCTGCTGAGGTGTCGGTGAACACCGTCTACAACTACTTCGCGGCCAAGGAGGATCTCGTCCTGCCGCCGGAGGAGGCCTCGCCGGATCGGCTGGCCGGCATCGTACGGCGGCGGCCGCCGGGCCAGTCGGCCGCCGCCGCGGTGCTGGCGATGCTGCGCGAGGAGGTGCGCGGGCGCGAGCGCAGCGTCGGGCTGACGCCGGGCTTCGGGCCGGTGCTGGAGATGATGCGGGCCGCCCCCACGCTGGCCGCCCGGCTGGAGGACCTCGGCCACAAGATGACCGAGGCGCTGGCCGCCGAGTTGGTCGCGGAGACCGGCGCGGACGAGAGCGATCCCTTGCCGCGGGTGATGGCCTGGCACATCGGGTGCCTGCACGCGCTGGTCTACGCCGAGATCGGCCGCCGCACGGCGGCGGGGGAGCGGCCCGACGCGATCGCCGCGGCGGTGCTGGAGTTGCTGGAAGTTACGGAAGGCGTGCTGGGCGAGCAGGTGCTGGCCTATGCCGTACGAGAGGAGTGAGCGGTGTTCAGGGTGACGATCAGGGGAAAGTTCAAAGGGCTCGACGACGCCGGGCGAGCCGCCGTGCTGGCCGCGAGCGGCGCCGCCTACACCGAGGCCGGGACGTTCACCCATGACCAGAGCGTCACGGCGTTCACCTTCCGCTGCCAGGTGCCGGCCGGGCCGGACGACGGCGAGGACGAGGCAGCACTGGGGGCGATGGTCGCGCTGGAGGCGCATGGGCATCCGCACGAGATCCTGCAGCTCGCGGTGACCGACATGCGTGACATCAAGGTGCGGCGCCGTCGCTAGTCCCATATGTGGGATATATTCCCTGTTATGAGACGGGCGGAGGAGGTGGAGGCCCGGCTCGCCGGGCGGCTCTCGGAGCTGCGCCTCGAGCGGGGCTGGTCGCTGGAGGAGCTGGCGAGCCAGTCGGGGATCAGCCGCTCGACGCTGTCGCGGCTGGAGCGGGGGGAGATCAGCCCGACCGCCGCCCTGCTCGGCAAGCTGTGCCACGTTTACGAGCGGACGATGTCGCGGCTGCTGGCCGAGGTGGAGTCCGAGCCGCCGCGGGTCGTACGGGCCGGGGCGCAGGCGGTCTTCCGGGACGAGGAGTCGGGGTTCGTCCGGCGTTCCGTGTCGCCGCCGCATCCCGGGCTGCGTGGCGAGGTCGTGGAGGGAACGCTGCGGCCCGGTGCGGACATCTCGTACGAAGCGCCTCCGGTGCCCGGGCTGGAGCAGCACATCTGGGTGCTGGAGGGGGCGGTGGAGATCACCGCCGACGGCCACACCTACACCGTCGAGACGGGCGACTGCCTGCGCTTCCGGCTGTGGGGCGCCTCGCGATTCCGCTGCCCCGGCCCGTCCCCGGTCCGCTACGCCCTCCTGGTCGTCCTCCCCTGACCCATCGCCCCCGGACCTCAGTTGAGATGAGGAATCGTATGCACACCATCGAACGCCTGTCCGCCGCGGAGTTCGACGCCACCGTCAAGGACCTGGCCGACCTCCTGGTCGACGCCGTGGACAGCGGCGCCTCCGTGGGGTTCCTGGCGCCGTTCGACCATGAGGAGGCCGCCGCCTGGTGGCGGGCGCAGGCGCCGGCGGTGGCCGACGGCAGCCTCCTGGTCTGGACGAGCCGCGACGAGGGCGTCATCACCGGCACCATCAGCCTGGCCCTGGCACGCAAGCCGAACGCCCGCCACCGCGCCGAGATCGTCAAGCTCATGGTGCACCGCGGCGCACGGGGCCGGGGCCTGTCGCGCGCCCTGCTGGACACGGCCGAGCAGGCCGCCCTCGCCGCCGGCGCCGGCCTGCTGCTCCTGGACACCGAGACGGGCAGCACCGCCGAGCACGTCTACCTCACCGGCGGCTGGACCCGCTACGGCATCGTCCCCGACTACGCCGGATCCCCGGACGGCACGCTCCAGGACTGCAGCTTCTTCTACAAGCGGCTCGCCAAGGCAGGCTGAGCCGGCCCGCGGTGCCGCCGTGTAGGCGCTCACTCCTCCCGAGCGCGTGCCCTTGAGAAGGTCACCGATTCGATGCGTCCGGAGAAGACGCAGTCCACGAATTCGGCGTCCATGAAGTTGAGGCTGACCAGGCTCACGTCCAGGAAGGAGCACGAGATGAATGTGGCCCGGCCGGGATCGAGGCCATCGCCTTTGAGCGTGCTGCCGTCGAACACGCACTCCGTGTAGGGATCGCCGCAAGCGGCGACATCGCACGCAGTCACACCGTGGGCGCACCCAACGGGACAGTCGCCGAACCTCGTCCCCGTGGATGACGAATTTTTGGCAGATTCGCCAAAAACCGCTAGCCTGCTCGCATGGCACGTCCGAGGAAGTTCGACGCTGATGCGGCCATCGACGCAGCGATGGACACGTTCTGGACCAAGGGCTACACCGCGACCTCGACCGATGACCTGGCCGAGGTGACCGGGATGCTCCGCGGCAGCCTCTACAACGCCTTCGGTAGCAAGCGGCGTCTGTTCGAGCTGGCGCTGCGCCGTTATCGGGACAAGGGTGCGGCGGGGCAGAACGCCATCCAGGCGGGCCTGACGCCGCTGGAGCGCATCCGGCAGCTCATGCTCAGCGGCGTGGACCGGACGGTGGCCGACCGTCGCGGCTGCCTGGCGGTCAACACGGTCACCGAACTGGCCGGTGCGGACCCAGACCTGTCGGCGCTGGCCCGCCAGTCTTTCACGCGGCTCGAGGCCGCGCTGGTGGAAGTGGTAGAGGACGGCAGGGCCCGGGGCGACATTCGGGTCGACCGCCCCGCCCGCCTGCTCGCCCGTCAGGTGATGAGCGCCTTTCATGGCCTGCTGGTGCAGGCCAAGGCGGCCTACGACGTGCAGTCACTGCACGAGACCATCGAAGCGGTGGTCGCCGATCTACGCGCTTGAGCCCGGGCCGAAAGGGCTTTCACGCGCCCAAGTTTTTGGCAGATCCATCAATAACGGAGAAGTTATGTTCCTACTGCCCGTCATCCTGGCGGCCTTGTTCATGTACGGCTTCGACGGCAACGTCGTCAACGTCGCTCTTCCCGCCATCCAGTCCGACCTCGGTGCCGGGGCGGCGGCGCTGGAACTGGTGGTCGGCGGCTACGTCTTCAGCTACGCCACCGGGCTGGTCCTCGGGGGGCGCCTGGGCGACATTTTCGCCCATCGGCGGATGTTCCTGGCAGGAGTAGCGGCCTTCACCCTGGCCTCCGTGCTGTGCGGCCTGGCGCAGGATCCCGTACAACTCGTGCTTGCCCGCATGCTCCAAGGGCTGACGGCGGCTGCCATGGTACCCCAGGTGCTCGCCCTGATCACCATCGTCTTCTCCGCGGAGCAACGGCCACGCGCACTGGCCTGGTTCGGCGTCACCGGCGGGCTCAGCGGCGTGTGCGGCCAACTGCTGGGCGGTCTGCTGCTCGGCGCTGACGTGTTCGGCCTCGGCTGGCGCGTGATCTTCTTCATCAACCTGCCCGTTGGCCTGGTTGTCTTCGCCCTCGCCTCCGCCCTGCTGCCGCGCGCCGCCACGGCCAACCGCCCAGCTCTGGACGGGATCGGCGTCCTGGTCATCTCCGGATCGTTGGCGCTGGCACTGGTGCCCCTGGTCCTTGGCCGGGAGGAAGGCTGGCCGGTATGGACCTGGATGCTGCTGCCGGCCTCCGTGCCCGCATTCTGGGCCGCCCTGGCGTGGGAGCGCCGCCTGGCCGCTCGGGGCGGTCAGCCGCTGCTCGACCTGACGTTGTTCCGTGGCAAGGTCTTCACCACCGGCCTGGCCATCAACGCCGCTTTCATGGCCTTCTTCACCAGCTTCGTCTTCGTGGTCAGCCTGACCCTGCAGACCGGCTTCGGGTTCAACGCACTCGGCGCTGGACTCGTCTTCACCCCCATGGCGGTGCTGGCCATGCTCGCTTCGCTGACGGGCAAGCGCCTGATCGCAAAGTACGGGCTGCGCGTCATGATCGCCGGCTCCGCAATCACCGGGCTGAGCGTGCTGCTGATCGCAGTCGGACTACAGGTCGAAGGGGATCGCCTCGCTGTCCCGTGGCTGCTGACCGCGACGGGTCTGATGGGCATCGGCAACGGTCTGATCCTGCCGTCGCTGATCGGCGCGCCGATGACCGGGATCGCCCCCGCACAGGCGGGCGTCGCCTCCGGCACGCTCTCCACCGCCCAGCAGTTCGCCAGTGTGACCGGTGTGGCCGTTGTGGGTGGGATCTATTTCGCGGTGCTCAACCAAGGTGGGTACGCCACGGCGGCAGAAGTGGCCGCGTGGATCGCGCTCGCCCTGGTCCTCACCATGATGGTGCTGGCCCTACGGCTGGCCAGGGCCGTAGCCGCGCAGCGTCCGCCCAGCAGAGAGCAGTCCGAGGTCTTGGCCTCCTCCTGAAAGCCCGTTTCACAACGCCTGCCTGACCGCCTCGAGATCGGCCAGGCGCTGGGCGGGCGCCAGGCGCGCGG
>NZ_JBFAMX010000581.1:0-6551 GCF_040659615.1 Nonomuraea sp. NPDC049784 | reverse complement strand
GCGCACCGCGCGCCGCGTCCCGCTGGGCGGCACGACCAGCCGTCCACGGTGCCCGCGGTGCCTTGGCGACCACGCCGCGCGGGCGGGATGAGCGTCACGCCCGCCGGCAGATAGACCAACGCCGTCAGCTTCTCGCTCGCGGCCTCGCCGTAGTTGCGCAGCCGCATGCCAACGATGCCGGGCCGGGCCCGTACGAGCGATCCGAGCGCGTCGATCGTGGCGCGCAGCCGCGCCTGGGCCGGCGGCCTGCTCCTGACCGGCGGCGGGGGCACCTGGGCGGGCTCCTCGCTCTGCGGCAGCACCGGCTGCACCGAGGCCGGCGGCCCCACCATCGGAGCGGCGACGGGCTTCCTGATCGGCTTCTCGTCGGAGATCAGCAGCAGCCCGGCCGCCACGGCCACCGTCACGGCGACACCGCCGGCCATCGCGGCCTGCTGGTGCTTGGGCGCCCGCCACACCCGGCCGAGCATCCGCAACAGCCCGCCCGCGCCGGCGCCCACCGCGGCCGGCTTGGCCAGCGCAGCCGCGTAGCCGCCGAAGACCGGCCCTGCGATCAGCGGCCCGACCATGACGCGCAGCCCACGGTTGACGTCGGTCAGCTCCAGCAGAACCCCGTGGCACTCCTCGCAGCCGCTCACATGCTCGTCGACCTCATTGGCGTCGCGCCTGGTCAGCCCGCCTCGCACGTACGCGCCCATCTTGCCGAGCACGGGGCGGCAGTCGTGCCGAGGCGGCGAGCCCAGGTGTATCTGCAGGTACGCCTGCCGCAGCCCCTCCCGCGCCCGGTACACGAGCGCCGCCAGGCCGTTGGCGGACAGTCCCAGCAGCGAGGCCACCTCGGCCGGCCTGCACCTCTCCACCTCGGTGTGCCAGAGCACGGCCCGCCACCGCTCGGGCAGCGACAGGAACGCCCTGGCGATCAGCGACTTCTCCAGCCCGACGAGCGACGGATCGACGAACGGCACCCCCGGGTCGTACTCTCCGATCTCCCCCGTGGTCATCTCGCCGCTCTCGAACCTGGAGCGGTCGTGGACCGTGTGCCGCATCACGGTCAGCAGGTAGGTGCGGAAGCCGGAGTCGGGCCCGCCGCCCCTGCCGACCAGATCGAGGATCTTCGTGAACGACTCCGCGACCACGTCCTCGACCTCGACGCGCCTGACGAGCTGCCTGGCCAGCGCACGGGCGGCGGCGGCGTGGCGCTCGTAGAGCTGCCCGTAGGCGGCGGCGTTGCCCTCCCTGACCGCCTGAAGAAGCTCTGCATCGCTTTGCGGCGATTCGACACTCATAGTGACCTCACGATTACGCGGGGTTGCCCCGCGCATTCATTCCGCACTCCCCGTCGTGACTAAACCGCGCCCGCGCCTTTGCCTCTGAGCCGTGACCTTCGAGCAGGCCCATAAGCTTGGACGCATGACGGATCGCGACAACCTGCTGGCCGAGATCGAGAGCAAGGCCGTCGTCCACGGCAAGGTCATCCTCTCCTCCGGCATGGAGGCCGACTTCTACCTCGACCTGCGCCGCATCACGCTCGACGGCGTGGCCGCGCCCCTCGTCGGCAGGGTGATGCTCGACCTGACGGCGGACCTCGAGTTCGACGCGGTGGGCGGGCTCACGCTGGGGGCCGACCCGGTGGCGGTCGCGATGCTGCACGCGGCGGCGGCGCGCGGGCGCACGCTCGACGCGTTCGTGGTGCGCAAGGCGCAGAAGCAGCACGGCATGCAGCGCAGGATCGAGGGGCCCGAGGTGAAGGGGCGGCGCGTGCTGGTCGTCGAGGACACCTCCACGACGGGGGGCTCGCCGCTGACGGCCGTGGAGGCGCTGCGGGAGGCGGGGGCCGAGGTGGTGGCCGTGGCGACGATCATCGACAGGGGCGCCAGGGAGCGCATCACCGGGGAGGGCCTGGAATACCGCTCGGTCTTCACCCTCGAAGACCTCGGGCTCTAGCCGCCTGGGCTCTTGACCGTGAACGCCTCGCGTTCGCCGTCCTTACCCTGCTCCCGGGGCTTGCCGTTCTCGGTGACGCGGACCGTGCCCGCGTCGCTGAGCACCACGTCGAGCTCCGGCTCGAAGTAGCTGACCTCTTCGCCCCTGCTCATGTCGCGGTACTGGAGCACGTCGCCGCCCGGCACGCGTACCGTGACGATGGGGCAGGTGTCGGCGACGCATTCGATGCGCACGGTCGGCACCCGCGCGGTGGCCTCCGTGACGGGGCCGGTCGTGGCCGCGACGGCACGCTCACGCTCTTGCGTCGCGCCGGACGAGCCGAGCAGCGCACGAGCGCCGATGACCAGGAGCGTCACCACGGCGCCCGCTGCCAGGACGGCGAGCGCCAAGCGGGCAAGGCCCATCGGATCTGACCTGTGGCGTCCCACAGTCGGCAGCGTACCCCGGGTAACCCCGGTTTTCGGATCAGTGCACGCGGTGGTGCTTGCCGTTGGGCTCAGGAAGGTGCTTGCGCTCCCTGCGCTTCTTGATCACCTCGACGATGATCGGGATCAGGGAGATGAACACGATGAGGAAGACGCCCGGCAGGATGTACTTGTCGATCTGCTTGGGCTCGACCTTGCTGCCGAGGAAGTGGCCGAGCAGGAGCAGGCCCTCGACCCAGACCACGCCGCCGATGACGTTCCACAGGAAGAAGCGCTTGGCCGGCATCTCCAGCACGCCCGCGACGGGATTCATGAACGTGCGCACGATCGGCACGAACCTGGCCAGGATCACCGCTCTGGCCGGGCCGAACTTCTCGAAGAACTCCTCGGCCCTGTCGACGTGCTCCCTCTTGAACAGCCGCGAATCAGGTCTGTCGAACATTTTGCGGCCGAATCTGGCTCCCAGGAAATGCCCGAGTTGAGCGCCCGCAATGGCGCACAGCGGCGTGCCGATCAACAGCACGGGCCAGGAAAGAGGCTCGATGCCTATTCCCTTGGCCACCGCGGCTGAGCTGAAAATCCCCGCGGCCACCAGCAGTGAGTCGCCAGGCAGGAAGAACCCGAGCAGCAAACCGGTTTCGGCGAAGATGATCGCGAGAACGCCGATCGTCGCGAAAGCCCCGAACAAGGTCAGCCACCACGTCGGGTCGAGGAGATTCCAGAGCCAGTCCACGCCGAGAGCCTACCCGGAGCAGCGACGCACGCGTTGTATCTACCACAGGGGGTAGTGACCCGGGATACTGGGCCTGGCGCGAAGCCGTAACTTCTCAGGGAGAGAATCATGCCTATTGCGACTCCAGAGGTCTACGCTGAGATGCTCGACCGGGCCAAGGCCGGCGGATTCGCCTACCCGGCGATCAATGTGACGTCATCACAGACGTTGAACGCCGCCCTGCGCGGCTTCGCCGAAGCCGAAAGCGACGGCATCATCCAGGTCTCCACGGGCGGCGCCGAGTTCCTCTCCGGCGCGACCGTCAAGGACATGGTCACGGGCGCGACGGCGCTTGCCGAGTACGCGCGGGTGGTGGCCGCCAAATATCCCGTCACGGTGGCGCTGCACACCGACCACTGTCCGAAGGACAAGCTCGACGGCTTCATGCGGCCGCTGATCGACATCTCCCTGGAGCGGGTCTCCAAGGGCCTCGACCCGCTCTTCCAGTCGCACATGTGGGACGGCTCGGCCGTGCCGCTCGACGAGAACCTGGAGATAGCCAAGGAGCTCATTGAGAAGTGCGCCAGGGCGCGGATCATCATGGAGATGGAGATCGGGGTCGTCGGCGGCGAGGAGGACGGCGTCGTCGGCGAGATCAACGAGAAGCTCTACACGACCTCCGAGGACGCGCTGGCCACCGCGGAGGCCGTGGGCCTCGGTGAGAAGGGCCGCTACATGCTGGCCGCGACGTTCGGCAACGTGCACGGCGTCTACAAGCCGGGCCACGTCAAGCTGCGGCCGAGCGTGCTCAAGGAGATCCAGGACTCGGTCGGGGCCAAATACAGCAAGGAGAAGCCGTTCGACCTGGTCTTCCACGGCGGCTCCGGCTCGTCGCTCGAGGAGATCCACGAGGCGATCTCGTACGGCGTCGTCAAGATGAACATCGACACCGACACCCAGTACGCCTTCACCAGGCCGGTCGCGGACCACATGTTCCGCAACTACGACGGCGTGCTGAAGGTGGACGGCGAGGTGGGCAACAAAAAGGCGTACGACCCGCGCTCGTACGGCAAGGCCGCCGAGGCCGGGATGGCCGCGCGCGTCGTGGAGGCGTGCGAGAACCTGAAGTCGAGTGGGACGAAGATCTCCTAGCCACTTAGGCGGCTCGGCGGGTATGACTTGTCGTATGGATAACCTTCTCGCCGGGCCGCCCCCGACTCACCTGCCGGATCTGCCCGAGGCCAGGGCGGCGCTCGAATCCGGCGCCAAGGCCGCCGACGTGGCCGCCCGCTTCCCCGCCCACCCGGCGGCGTGGGCGGTGCTCGCGGAGGAGTACTTCGCGCAGGGGCACGCTGTCACTTCCTACGCCTTCGCCCGCACGGGCTACCACCGCGGCCTCGACCAGCTGCGTCGCAACGGCTGGAAGGGACACGGGCCCATCCCGTGGGAGCACGAGCCCAACCGCGGCTTCCTGCGCTGCCTGTACGCCCTGGCCAGGGCCGCCCAGGCGATCGGCGAGAAGGACGAGGCCGAGCGGTGCCTGCAGTTCCTCAGGGACAGCACGGAGACCGGTTACGACGCGCTCACCAGGGGCTAGCAATCGCTGTCTTGGGACGAATAGGCACGTTCGGGTAGTCTCTCAACGCAAGAGCCCCTGTCGCGCTTGCGCCAGGGGTTTCGATTTGTGCACGGGAGACAGAACCATGCCGGCTGCCGTTCTCGTTGGCGCCCAGTGGGGCGATGAGGGCAAGGGCAAGGCCACCGACCTGCTCGGTGGCGACGTCGACTACGTCGTCCGCTATCAGGGTGGCAACAACGCGGGACACACCGTGGTCATCGGGGACCAGAAATACGCGCTTCACCTCCTACCCACGGGGATCCTGTCGCCTGACGTGGTTCCGGTGATAGGCAACGGCGTGGTCATCGACCCAGGGGTGCTGCTGAGCGAGATCGACGGGCTGGCCGCGCGCGGCATCTCCGCCGAGCGGCTGCTGATCTCGTCGAACGCGCACCTGATCATGCCTCACCACAAGGCCCTGGACAAGGTCACCGAGCGCTACCTCGGCAAGGCCAAGATCGGCACCACGGGGCGCGGCATCGGGCCTGCGTACGGTGACAAGATCGCCCGCATGGGCGTGCGCGTCCAGGACCTGCTCGACCCGGGCATCCTGGCGAAGAAGATCGAGGTCGCCCTGACCGAGAAGAACCAGGTGCTGACCAAGGTCTACAACCGGCGCGGCATCGACCCCTCCGCCGTCCTGGAGGAGTACCTCGCCTACGCCGAACGCCTCAAGCCACACATCGCCGACACCTCGCTGGTGCTGTCCAAGGCGCTGGACGAGGGCAAGTTCGTGCTGCTGGAGGGCGGCCAGGGCACGCTGCTGGACATCGACCACGGCACCTACCCCTTCGTCACGTCCTCCTCGCCCACCTCGGGCGGCGCCTGCGCCGGTGCCGGCATCCCGCCGAACCGCCTCACCAAGATCATCGGCATTCTCAAGGCGTACACCACCCGCGTCGGCTCCGGCCCCTTCCCCACCGAGCTGACCGACGAGATGGGCGACTGGCTGCGCCAGACGGGCGGCGAGTACGGCGTCACCACCGGCCGTAACCGGCGCTGCGGGTGGTTCGACGCGGTCATCGCGCGCTACGCGACCCGGATCAACGGGATCACCGACTACTTCCTCACCAAGCTCGACGTGCTGTCGGGGCTGGAGCGGATCCCGGTGTGCGTCGCCTACGAAGTGGACGGGGTACGGCACGACGAGATCCCGATGACGCAGACGGACTTCCACCACGCCGTGCCGGTTTACGAGGAGTTGCCGGGGTGGCAGGAGGACATCACCAGCGCGAAGTCGTTCGACGACCTGCCGCCCAACGCGCAGGCCTACGTGCGGGCCCTTGAGGAGATGAGCGGCGCCCCGGTCTCGGCCATCGGCGTCGGCCCCGGCCGCGACCAGACCGTGGTGGTGCGCTCGCTCGTCTGAGCGTTCGGGGTCCGCACGCATCGCGGCGGACCCCGCCGCAATCCCGATGCTCCAACTGTTCTCCTTTACTACCTGATTTGCCCCTGTCGGCCGTGATATTGACAGAGGGCTACAGATGGTCGGAGAGGGGGCGCGGGTGACGCTGCTCGCGGGTCGCTATCGGCTGCAGTCGCAGCTCGGCGAGGGCGGCATGGGCACGGTCTGGCGGTCGATGGACGAGCTGCTCCAGCAGGAGGTGGCCGTCAAAGAGGTGAAGTTACCGCCGGACCTCGACGCGGCCTCGCGGACCGAGCTGACCGAACGCACGCTCCGCGAGGCACGGGCCGCGGCGCGACTGCGTTCCCACCCCTCCATCGTCACCGTGCATGACGTCGTCCTCGACGGCGGGCGGCCGTGGATCGTCATGGAGCTGGTCCGCGGCCGCTCCCTCGACCAGGCCGTACGTGACGACGGCCCGCTGCCGCCGCGACAGGTCGCCGGGAT
>NZ_JBFAMX010000580.1:0-6557 GCF_040659615.1 Nonomuraea sp. NPDC049784 | reverse complement strand
GCCCCGCTGAGGAGCGCACCGCATCGCAACGGAGCCGGCATCCGTGAGCGAGACAGGCGGCCTGGCTGGCCGGCCGGGCCCCGTCGCACGGAAACGCGGCATCTCGGGCAGAGATCCACCAGCAGCATCCGATGCTCGGGACAAACCGCGGCCCAGCCGAGCTTCCACCAGAGCGGCCACGCTCCGCCCGAAGCCGCCAGGCACTTTGGGCATGCCCGGCTGCCGAAGAACTGCTCCCACTCACGGCCCTCTGCCAGGCGGACTGAGTCTTTTTCCCCCACGCGGACACCTGTCAGATCCACAGCCGAGCCGTCGAACACCTCCAGGTGCATCCCACGCACGACCTCGGAGCTCACGCCTGTAGCAGCCTCAATCGCTCTACGCGTCTCCGGCGTCGTGACGACGCCATACGCCAGTGAACGGACGTCACTCGCCGCGCGTACATCCAGCCCCAACGCCTCGACCATCGCCCTCGGCGGACATCCGTTCCGCAGGGCCATCCGATCCACCCACGACGCGAACGACTCGCCGTACGCCGGTGCCACCACCAGCGCCAGCCGCCGGGGCCAGACCGCCGCCATCTTTCGGGCCAAACCTCCTGCCGTACAAGCCGCTACTGCCAACTTCGATGACGCGCTTCCATGTCCACTTCCAGTTGCCGTGACGGACTGTCGTCTTCAAGGCCGCCAGACAAACATCTGGGATTCTCACAAGCCAGGCCGTCGCTATAGATCATCTACGTCAATACACTATTGACATGCCTAAGCGCGCACTCCCTCAAGTCAGCAAAACCGCAGGTCAGGAGGCCATTGAGCGGATCGTACAGCGTCGCAGAGAAGTACGCGATCCCGATCTTGCGGGACTGGAGAGCCGGGATCCAGCCGAACATCCTTTGGCTGTCATCCAGCATGTTCTCAGCTGCCGCAGAGTCCCGGACTGGGTGACGTCGAACGACGTCCTGGACGCGCTGTGGGTTTTGGCCTACGTGCGTCTCCATTGCTCACACCGCCCTGATGAGGCTGAGCATCTTGAGCATGAACTGTTGGAGCTGGGTCGTGTCATGCAGATCGCGATGATCCGCATGGCGCCGCCGCTCAATGTGCATAGCAGGCAGGCGGTTGAACACCGACTCCTACGTCATCGCGCATCTCGATTGGGACTTGGCCGGAGTGAGCGGCTCGAACGAGCACACCGATTGGCCAGGACTCAACCGCGAAGCACCTCCTCTGAAGCCCTCTGGTACGACCAACACGCCTTGGCGTTGTGGGAGGCCGCCGCGCAGTTGATCAGCTCACGTTCCGAGTTCGACCATCTCATTGATGATGAGATGGCCGAGTGTCTCATCGGCCTACGACGAGCGGTGCGGGAGATGCAGTGGCCGCTGTCGTCGGCCCATTACTCCACCTTGCGAGAGATCGGCTGGTGGATGGAAGAGATTGTGGACTCACTACGAGAGGTTCGTTATGCAGCCTTTCGCGAGCAGCTGGGCGACCTGCATGCCACAGTCGCCACGCTTTCGGCTGCCTATCATCGCGCGCGCTTCGGCGACTCGTGAGCCTTTACTGTCTGTGGCCTGCAGCGGGCTCCGGGCGGTGAATCATCGGATTGCGTCAAGAGGCGGCAGGATCGACATCTCCCCTACGCGGGAGGCGATGGCCTGTGACGGTTCCCTGTGGAGTGCGCGCTTCGTCGCCCGCGCTTGCAGATGACGCGCCCCGGGAGCGGTCGCGGCACATGGTAGCGATGGTGAGTTCAGGCGTATGGCCCTGGTGTCCCCAGGGGCGCCGAACGTCCGGCGGACCGCAGGTTCGGTTGCGCAGACGACCAGTCCAGGAACTCGGCATGTGGCAGTCGATGGAGCCATCGACGGTTCAGAAAAGCCGGCTGAGGACGCGCGATGCACACGGCCGCGTTCGCCCTGTTCTTACCTGCGACTCTCCAGCGAGCTGCGCCTCCCCTGCGTACCGGCCCGCCCTCGATGCTGATGGATTGCCTGACCGATCTCGGTTCCCGGCTGCCCTCCGGGATGGAGCGGAGGGCACGTTGTGCCAGTGAGCCCTTCACCCAATAGGGCAACGCTGCTGGAGTAGGCATGCGCCATCACCACCCCGGCACAAAGTCGACGTCATGCGCTCGGTTGGACCTTACCTGCCGAACCCATCCGGTTTCTGTGCAGTGCGAGCCAGCCCGAGCAGATGCCGTCCCGCTGTTGCAGGAGATGCGCTGGCACAGCTTTCTGCCTATATGCGGTGACCAGACGACAGCCCGCCCCTGGAGGTGGGGGGTGGGTTAGCGGTGGACCAGCTCAGCGTTGTTGGGTACACCGTGATGGGGCACGCCCAGCGGCGTTGGCTCATGAACGCAAGATTGACCGCAACGCCCGTGGAGCGGCGTTGGGCTGGAGGCGTTGGATGGTGCAGTCGGTTCTCATGGGTGCCAGAAGTGGCTCCTGTCCGACCTTGACCGCAACGCTGCTGGGCGCAGCAAGGGATGCTATGAGGTCGGATGGAGCGCCTGTTCTCGCTTGAGTTGAGGTGCCCATCGGTGGCACGCGGCCCTGAGTGGTATCCACACCTTGGTCTGGGGCGCCGGCGTGGGAAGAACGCGGTTGCGGGTGGGCATGTGATCGCCAGTGCTGACCGGCCCCTGTGCGCGGGGCTGTAGAGCCTGTGGAGCGACGCAACCCCCTTCTCGGTATCTCTTATCCAGGGTGAGCCCGTTCGAGCCTTAGGCGCGTTTCTGCAGTTAAAAGGGTATTACTGATGGGTAACTTAGATCGCAGTGGCCCCGAGTGACGCCTACCAGCGCTGTTGATCGGACGCAGGTGATCAGAGAGCGCTTTGGTAGGCGAAATCTTCCCCTCACTGGCTATTTTTGAGACCGATCGTCGGCCCTCTCACGTGACCTTCGGAGGCCTAAAAAGGGGTCTGACCTGGGGTTTCACAAATGCACTTGCAGCAACACACACAGCAACACAACCCGAGAGCACTGATGCGTATTGGCGCATGTGCCTGGCTGTGGATAAGTCTTCAGACTCGTTCATCTCGCCTCCACGCAGGCGCGCCTTACCTGAAGATGGGTGCACCAAAGATCAACCACGTCTGCGACTCGCCATCAGCGGTGGCGGGATGACGCGCAGCGACCGCCTCAGCCGCGCGTCTCGCTTCCTTGCCTGGCCCTCGTATGTGCGGAGTAGACAAGAGCCCGCGGCTTCAGCGATCGCCAAATCAACTCTTGTGATCCACCCGGACTAAGCCGTGGCCCCCAGGACTCTTGGGCCAGACGCCAACACGGATGGAACAGTTTGCCGACGAAGGAGCCACCCAACCACTTCGCTGCATCGCTTGCCCCACAGAAGATTGGCTTCACGGAGGAGCCCCTCTGCGGAGAGGACGAGGATCGTCCACTTCCCCGGCGCTTTTCTCAGGCATCCTCGCGAGTCTTCTCCTCAACGGGATGACGCCATGGTTAAGATCGGCGATGTGATACCGCTAAGCAGACTTGGGAGTCCCCTGTGACATCAACGGTTCACTCCTCTACGTCCGGGAACGCAGACGAACCGAGGGCCGAGCAGATCGCCGAGGTGGAGCAGGTCATCTCGGAATGGATGCGCCGAGGCGTCACGACCATGAAGAACGTGGTCGCCATGATGATGCGAAAGGGAGGGGCAGGCAAGACCACGGAGACACTCCTGATTGCCGATGCGCTATCCCGCTTTGGGCTCAACGTCCTCGTCATCGACATGGACCCACAAGGAAACGCTTCTCTCGGCTTCGGCCGACCCGTCAGGATGGTCGCTGTCGAGGCTCGGATCGGCAAGTCCAAGTTGGAAGAGCCCGACGTCCTTACCGTGATCGAGGTGATCAACTCCGGTGAGGCCGGCGTCGCCGACGAGGCGATCATCATCATTGACACGCCCGGCTGGACCTACGACGTGGACGTGCCGTTCCACCGCGGTGGCCCGCTGCGCCCTGGCAAGATTGGCACGATAGGGCTCATCCCAGCGTACGAGGCGCTGGAGGACCTGCCCGGCTCATGGAAGCCTGCCGACTTCGAGCGACTCGCGCACACACTGCTGCTGCCGGCCGAGCAGGGCGGCATCTCGCCGAACCAGCGCTGGGACGTCGTACTCATCGACACGGCCATCAACCAGCGTCTTGGCGTCCAGGCAGCCAAGGCCGCATATTACGCGCTGTTCGTGACGAACGCCGAGAAGTTCGGCGTCGATGCCATTCCCAAGACCATGCGCCTGATCAAGGACGTGCGCGAAAACTACTATCACGACGGCATCGACGTCATGGGGCTGGTCTGGAACGCCTACGTACCTCGCCAGAACACCGCTCGGGCACTCACCTCCGACGCCACGCAGTACCACGAAGCCGGTCTGGAGCATTGGGAGGCTCCGATCTGGCCGTACGAGATCCCTAAGACGACCGTCATCAGTGACTCGCACGACATGGCAGCTCCCGTCTCGGCGTTCCTCACCACATCGGAGAGAAGAGAGATGGCCAGCCGGGTCTGCCAGGTGGCCGAGGCGACCACGCTACGGATGCTCGACGAGATCGGTCATCCGCTGGCGAGCGAGTTGCGCACCGCCTGGCACCAGGCATGGCCGCAGAAGGAAAAGACCGAAGTGATGTTGAAGGACGTGGCGTAGTGGCAGGGGGCAAGCGGGCAGGACGGCTGCAACGGCAGCCTGTAGCGGGTTTCGGGCACCTGCAACCGGCGCCAAAGGAGCAGGGCCCAAAGGAATCAACGGTAGTGGTGGCCGACGTGCCAGCCGAGACAGTCCGAGACGAGCCGCGCGGCACGGTCGCGCAAGCAGCGGACCGCCAGCCGGACACGGTAACAGCAGCGTCATCGCCCGAGCCTGCCAAGACGACTGAAACCGCACTTGCGGCTGTGGCGCCCGCCGCCCCAGTGGCAAGACCGGAAGCGGAGGAGCAAGTTCAGGCGCCCGGACCCGAAACAGCCGAGCCTGTTAGGGCACGCCAGACCGCACCTGCGCCCGAGGCGCCGGCCACTGCCGAAAGACCGGATGAGAGGCGGCGGGTCCAGACGACGCCGGAACCGGAAGCAGCCGCCCGAACCGACCTTGGCTCCACGCCGATTGATCAACCGGCAGAGCCGGCGCCGAAGGCCAGCCGAGTTCTGAGCCAATCCAGATCAGGCCGGGACGAGCCCAGCGATGGAAGTATCGCCGGCACGGTGGCGGCGCCCAGGCGTCGGACGTCTCCCCCTCGTTCGTCCTCTGGCTACCTCCAGCCGCGGCCGGCTGAGCTTCCCGCTCCCGTCAAGGAGAAGCTCGCGTCTCTCCCGCCCAACTATCACAGCCTCTACCAGAGCTTCAGCGATGCCGCCAATCCAGCCGTAGGCAGCGCCGGGCGGAATGTACGACTGAACGCCAACCTCGCGTCCCGTCTGACCAGGCAGTCGGTGGCCGACAAGAGACGGCTGACCGCTGGCGCCCGTCGGCCTGCCCTGGCTGTCAGTCACTACATTGACGCTGCTCTCCGACAGGCGCGCCAGCAACCCCTTGAGGTGCTCGTCGAGATGGGGCAGAGCTTCAGGATTCGAACGGCCCATGAAGAGCTGCCGCGACCCAACACCTACTCGCTCACCTCGGATGTGGGTCAGTGGATCGAGGACCTCAAAGACGAGCTGAGCATGGTTGATGCCTACAGGGGCATGCTCGGGCACATTATCAACGCCTGCGTCGAGGCGTTCCTCGACGGTTTGGAGCATGAAGCCACGAATTCCGCCTGATCAGTTGCATGTCCGTCACGACCTTCTGCGAAGCGGAAGAGAGAGACGGTGGGAAGGCCGAAGGCGTGATGTGCGTGTTCCCTGAGAAAGCGGCGCATCACGCCAACGCCGTGCTCTACACAAATGCACAAGCTGCATGACAGCAACACACACTTACTGCGACTCGAGTTGCGGCCAAGCCGAGCCCCCTTTGAGGTCCACCACGGCTCAAGCAGTCAGGTCTCCTGGAGTGAGGTATTTGCTGGAGGCTCGGGCAGGGTCACTGAGCGACTGCACGCTCTCCCCTGGGGTTCTCCCAAGAGTTCCGCGACGCGGGGGCAAACTTCTCAAACTAAGCGAGACCAAGACGCCCAGCTGATGACCCCTTACTAAGGTCGGCCAGGCAATCTCAGTCGGGTGCGGCTCTCCTGAAGTGAGCCTGTCGGTCACACCGTGAGGGCGTATCCGTCCTGTAGGCGGGGTTTGGTGGACACGGTCGCGTTGTCGGGCGAGGTGGTAGCGCCAGTAATCGCCGAGATGACCGTTGGCGGTCACGGCGCGTAGCTTCAGCACTGCTTCGGCTCGGGCCAGGCCCCATCCGGCGCCTGCCAGGTCGAATCTGTCTGCCATCAGATGGCGGCAGGCACCTTCGATCACGCCGGTCGCGATCGGCCATTCCACTTCGAGTGCTTGGTCGTAGCGCAGGCGCCCGAGGCTGTTGGTCCGGTAGCGGATACAGGCGTCGATGCCGTCGCGGCGTCGGGCGGGTAACGCGGTGGCTTGGGCGGTCAAAGCGGTGACGATCTGGTCGG
>NZ_JBFAMX010000579.1:0-6562 GCF_040659615.1 Nonomuraea sp. NPDC049784 | reverse complement strand
GTCCTGCGGACCAGCGGCGGCGCACCGCCGCGACCGTGGCGTGCGACAGGCCAAGTTCGCGGGCGACGGCCCGCGACGCGGTGCCGCTGCCGGGGCCGAGGAGCGTACGCGCGATGACGTCGGCCTCGTCGACCATCGCGGGACGGCCGGGCCGGGCCCGGTCGCGCATCCCGTCCACACCCGACTCCGTCCAGCGGTGCCGCCATGCGCCGACGGTCTGGCGGGAGACGCCGAGCTGCCGGGCGATGTCGGCGTCGCGCATACCCCCGGCGGCGAGCAGGACGATCCGGGCGCGCAGGGCGAGAGGCCCGTCCTGGGCGGCCCACTGGCGGAGCGAGGCCTCATCGGCCGTCTGGAGCTCAGACATCGGCGTCCCGCAGCGGACGGGTCAGGCGCAGCGTGACGATCTCGAACGGGCGCAGCGACAGGGACACTTCGCCGCCCTCGTCGGTGGGCTCGGCGAGGGGATACCTCCTGCCCCTGCGGGCGTGCGAGCTGGGGAACGGGTCCTCCAGCAGATCCGTCTCCTGCACATGCGCCACCGGGAAGTGCGCGGCGAGCGTAGCGCGGGCCTGGCCGCCGCGGGACTCGTAGAGCCGGACGATCACATCGCCCGACCGGTCGTCGGCGAGCTTGACGGCTTCCACCACCACGTCCGGGTTGTCCACCGTCAGCAGCGGCCGGCCGGCCACATTCGCGCCGGAGGCAGGACGCAGCGGCAGGTTCAGCCCGTAGCCCGTCTCGATCGCCGCGCCGACGTCGGCGCCGGGACGCAGCGCGTAGCGGAAGCGGTGCGCGCCCCGGTCGGCGTACGGGTCGGGGCTATGCGGGGAACGCAGCAGCGACAGCCGCACGGTGGTCGTGGTCCCACCGCCCGCGCGGGTGCTGCGGCTGACGTCGTGGCCATACGTGGAGTCCGTGGCCAGCGCCACGCCCCAGCGATGCTCGCCGACGTGGATCCAGCGGTGCGCCCAGAGCTCGAAACGGGCCGCGTCCCAGCTGGTGTTCTCGTGGGTGGGGCGCTCGATGTGGCCGTACTGGATCTCGGCGCGCGCGTTCTCCGCGTGTACGTCCAGTGGCCACGCGGCCTTCAGGAGCATGTCCCGCTCGCGCCAGTCGATGTCGGAGTCGACCACGAGGGCGTGGCTGCCGGCCGTCAGGATCAGGTCCTGCACGATGGTGGACCGGCCGGTGGAGCGGGTGACCCGCACGCTCGCCTGCAGCGGGCCGCGGTCACGCAGCTCCACCGAGACCGCGTCGGTGAGGTCGCGGTGGACGGTGCGGTACGTCGGATCGATGTTCCAGGCGCTCCAGCGCACCGGGTCGTCGGGATGCAGCTGAAGCAGGTTGCCCGCCTCCCCTGGCGCGATCGCGTCCCGGCAGGTGGCGAGGTCGACGGCGGAGCGTACGAGCCCGTCGGCGTCGATACGGATCCGGATCAGACCGTTGTCGAGGACTAAACCGTTGTCCTCGGTGACGGTGAGCGGGGCGGTGTCCCCCAACCGCAGGCCGGCCGGGCCTCGGCCGAGGGCCGGGGCCTCGGCTAGCACCGCCCAGCGGCCGTCGGCGAGCCGCTGGGCCTCCGCGGTGGCGGGGCTGTCGTCGAGGATGACGACCTCGCGGCGGTCGTGGGGGGCGGCGTTGAGCACCGTCGGCGGACTGCCGTCCCCTTGCGCACCGGTCGCGCGCTCGACCAGGCGTTCCAGTCGGCGGTGGATGCGGGCGTAGGTCTGCTCGGCTTCCTGGTGCACCCAGGCGATGGAGGAGCCGGGCAGGATGTCGTGGAACTGGTGGAGCAGCACCTGCTGCCACGTCTCGGTCAGTTCCTCGTACGGGTACGAGGCGCCCTCCCGCACGGCCGCGGTCGCCGCCCACAGCTCGGCCTCGCGCAGCAACGCTTCGCTGCGGCGGTTGCCGCGCTTGGTGCGGGCCTGGCTGGTGTAGACGCCCCGGTGGGTCTCCAGATACAGCTCGCCCCGCCAGACCGGGGCCGCGTCCTCGTACTCCTCGCGCGCCTGGTGGAAGAAGGCCGATGGTTCTATGATCTCCACCCGCGCCGAGCCCTCCAGGTCGGCCAGCCGGCGCGCCTTCTCCAGCATTCCGGCGGTGGGGCCGCCCCCGCCGTCGCCGTAGCCGAAGGGGACGAGGGAGCGGGTGCCGCCGCCCTTGTCGGCGTAGTTGGCGACCGCGTGGGCCAGTTCGGCGCCGGTCAGTTCGGCGTTGTAGGTGTCGACGGGCGGGAAGTGCGTGAAGATCCGGGTGCCGTCGATGCCCTCCCACCAGAACGTGTGGTGCGGCAGTCGATTGGTCTCGTTCCACGACAGCTTCTGGGTGAGAAACCACTCGGCCCCGGCGAGCGTGGCGAGCTGCGGATAGGCCGCGGTGTAGCCGAAGGAGTCCGGCAGCCACACGCCGTCGGTCTCGACCCCGAGCTCGTCGCGGAAGAATCGGCGGCCGAAGACCAGCTGCCGGGCCAGGGCCTCACCACCGGGAAGGTTTCCGTCGGCCTCCACCCACATGCCGCCCACCGGTGCCCAATTGCCGGCGGCGACGGCCTTGCGGACCCGGTCGAAGACCTCCGGCTGGTGCTCCTTCATCCAGGCGTACTGCTGGGCGGAGGAGCAGGCGAAGACGAACTCCGGGTACTCCTCGGCCATCGTGGCCATGTTCGAGAAGGTACGGGCGCATTTGCGCACGGTCTCGCGCAGCGGCCACAGCCAGGCGGAGTCGATGTGCGCGTGGCCCACGGCGACGGCAGTGTGCGCCGACTCGTGGGCGCGGCGGGCCAGGACGGGCGCGAGGACCTCGCGGGCGCGGGCCGCGGTGCCAGGGATGTCGTACGGGTCGACGGCGTCGATCGCGCGCTGCAGGGCGACGCGGATCTCGTGCCGGCGTGGCAGCGACTCGGGAAGCGCCAGCATCAGCTCGTACAGCACGTCCACGTCGTGGATGAGGTGCCAGACGTCCTCGTCCCGGACAACGATGTCAGCGCGGCGCAGCTGGTACAGGGGCGCGCTTCCCGCCGTCACGGGATCACCGAAATGGGTGTTGATGCCCGCACTGCCCACGATAGGGGGGTTACCCGCGGCCTCCACCAGCAGATGGACCGGCTCCCGCACGGTGGCGCAACGGCTCAGCAGCAGAGTGCGGTTGTACGGGTGCAAGCCCTGTAGCGGCTTCCCGTGCTTGTCGTGGACGAAACCTTCCGCCTGACCGCCGGGGCCGCGGGTGAGGTCGAAGCCGAGATCGAAGATCGCCTCGACCCGGCGGCCCGCCCAGCGCTGCGGAATCTCCGCCGTGAACCGGAACCAGGTGGTGGACCACGGCGCGCCCCATTCACTGCCTATGGTGAACGGCCGGTATTCCCCCTTCAGCGCCGTCGATACGGGCACAGGCTCGCCCGGCACGTTCCAGGCCGTGATGTCCATGGGCACACGGTGAGGGTACAGCGCGGAACGCAGCCGCTCCTTGAGGAACTTGGCTATGCGCTCCTCGCCGGCCTGCTGGTGAGCATGCATGGGTTAGGCCTTCCTGTCCACCTCGTGTCGGCCATGTAAAACCAAGTGTGTTATTAAGTCAACTCCTGGCCGCAAATTTGGGAGAATATCCAGCTAGTAGGTCAGGCTTATTAATTTACACTCTCCATTGTTTATGGCAGAGAATTCCCTGACATTGCTGGCGGCTCTTCGCTACGGCTGACTCCTGCACTCCGAAGGCGTGGCTGCCGATCGTCATCGCGAGGGTCGCGGCCTGCGCCACGGGCCTGACGTCCGCCGGTCCATGCGGGGCGAGCCGCACCCCGCGCAGCTCGCACAGCGCGGCGAGCTTGCGGGCCGGGGTGAGGCTGCCGAGGGTCGGAATGCGCACCCGGGCGAAGTCGACGTCGGAACAGCTCGTCCAGCACGGCGCGCACCGCGAGCGTACGCTGGGGGGTCGCTCGCGCAGCCGAGGCCGTACAGTCCGGGCTCGTTGGTCGTACGATGTGCGGGCAGCCGTGCGGCGCGGCAAGGAAGCTTCAACGTACTGATAGGCGTATGGTGTACGGCTATCGGAACGTATGCGAGTTCCGTCGGCCCTGTAACGGCTGAACCCCTCAGTGCTGTCCGAGTCGCTTGAGCAACGTCTGCAGTGAGTGCGCCGCCTCGGTCACCGCGAGGGCGATCTCCTCGGTGCGCCGGGCGTCCATCCGGCTGATGGGAGCCGAGCAGCTCACGGCGTCGCCACCCCCGTGCTCCGCGCCCAGCGCCACCGCCACGCAGCGCACCCCGGGCGAGCTCTCGCCGTCGTCCAGCGCCCAGCCGCGCAGCCGCGCCTCGGCCAGCTGGGCGGCCAGCTCGGCGGGGTCGGTGACGGTGTCCGGGGTGAGCTTCTCCAGCGGCCAGTTGAGCCGCCGGTCGACCTCGCCCGGCTCGTACTGCGCGAGCATCGCCTTGCCTGGCGCGGTGGCGTGGGCAGGCAACCGGCTACCCACGGCCGAGTACATGCGCAGCGCGTGCCGCGACTCGCGCTTGGCGAGGTAGACGACGTCCGAGCCGGACAGCCGGGTCAGGTGCACCGCCTCGCCGGTCTCCTCCGCCAGTGCGTCAAGCACCGGGCCCGCCAGGCTCGCGACGTCGTCGCCCTCCAGATAGGCCGTGCCGGTCATCAGCGCCTTCAGGCCCAGGCTGTAGCGGCCGCCGGCGGCGTCGACGTCCACCCAGCCGCGCCCCTCCATGGTGCGCAGAACGGCGTGCAGGCTGCTCTTCGGCACCCGCATGGCGCTCGCCAGTTCGGCGAGCGAGAGCCTGGCTCCGCCCGCGCCCAGCAGCTCGAGGACATCGAGCACCCGCGCTGCGGACTTGACCTCCTCGGGCTTGCGCTCGCCCGCCTCTGCTGCCACCGATTCCACCAGAACCTCCGCTTCCCGTGCCGGCGTCAACTGGCGCTCGTCCAGGGCTTTCGCGCCGCCTTCTTGACGCTTATATCACTTCGTCTCTATGTTCAGGTAACCCAACAACGTTCGGCTATCTGAACGAAGCATAGCGAGGTAAGGGCGATGCGCATACGTCATTCCGGGACTGCCAGACTGGCGGCGGTGGCTGTCGCAGCCACGCTGACCCTGTCGGCCCTGACCGCGTGCGGCGGTTCTGAGGATCCTGCCTCCGGGGGCTCGGGCACTCTCGAGATGTGGACCTTCAAGCAGACCCATGTTCCCGGGCTCCAACAGGCCGCGAACGATTTCGAGAAAGCGACCGGGATCAAGGTCAAGGTGCAGGCGTACACGCCCGACGACGCCTTCGCGACCAAGATCCAGAGCGCGGCCAAGACCGGCGACCTGCCGGACGTGATGGAGACTCACTCCGATGGTGAGGACCTGGGCTTCGGCGCCAGCGGGATCGCCGCCGAACTCACGAACGTAGTGAACAACGAATGGCTGAACCGCTACCCGGAGAACGTGCGGGAGTCGGGCTATGTCAACGACGCGAAGTTCAAGGAGTCCCAGGACGAGGGCAGCAAGCTCCACGGCGTGAAGAAGGGCGCCCGGCACAGCGTCCCGTTCACCATCGGCACCTTCGGCATCGTCTACGCCAACAAGAAGATGCTCACCGACGCCGGGATCACCAAGCCGCCGACCAACTGGGCCGAGTTCGTCGACGGGCTGAAGGCCACGCACGCCAAGGACGACAAGAACGGCGGCCTGGCACTCGGCCTGAAGATCCCGGACACCGGCATCACCTGGCTAGCCCAGCCACTCGCCTACTCCATGCTCGGGCGGAGCGGCTACGAGGCCCTGTTCGGCAAGGACAAGGCCACCAACTGGTCTTCCCCGAACGGCGTCAAGGTGCTCCAGGCATACGACCAGGTCACCCCGTACTGGATGCCCGGCACCCAGACCCTCGGCATCGACGAGGCCGACCAGGCCTTCGCCCAGGGCAAGGCGGCCTGGCTGGTGGGCGGCACCTTCACACTGTCCTTCCTGGAGCAGAACGGCATGAAGCCCGACGACGTCTACGCGTTCGGCTTGCCGGGGGACGCAGCGGGCCAGGTGCCCGACCCGGCGCTGGGTCCGCTCGCGCTGACTGGTCTCATCCTCTCAGCCACCTCCGACCAGCCCGAGAACGCCAAGAAGTGGATGGAGTACCTCTCCCGGCCGGAGGTGGCCGCGAAGTTCTCCAAGGCGTCCAGTGATCTGCCCGCCACCGAGCTGGGTTCCGAGGTCTCCGACATCGTCGGCCCCACCCTCACCTCACTGCTCGAAAGCTTCAAGGGCACGCCCGACACGACGTACGACCCGAGCCGCCGGGAGTTCTTCCCGCCGGGGTACAAGCAGGACAAGGCCGGCTCGATCCTCGTCGACATGACCCCCCTGAAGAAGGCGTCGCCGGAGGAGACTGGCAAGAAGCTCACCGAGCTCACCGACAGCTTCTGGGCGGCCGGTCAGTGACCACCGCGCATCGTCCCGCTCTGTCGGGACCCGCCGGGGGGGGGGGGGGGGGGCCCGCCCCCCCCGGCCCCGTCCGAGATGACAACGCATATAACCACAAAAAAAAAAATATTTGTAAGTATGAGTGTGGGAGGGTGA
>NZ_JBFAMX010000578.1:0-6578 GCF_040659615.1 Nonomuraea sp. NPDC049784 | reverse complement strand
TCGCGCGCGGGTACGCAGGCCGTCTCGAGGCGACGGCCGAGCTGTTCCTGCCCGACCCGTTCGCCGCCGACGGTTCGCGCCTCTACCGCAGCGGTGACCGGGTCCGCCGGCGGGCGGACGGCGAGCTCGAGTTCCTGGGCCGGGTGGACGAGCAGATCAAGGTCCGCGGGTTCCGCATCGAGCCCGGCGAGGTGGAGGCGGCGCTGCGCGCCCATCCGGAGGTGGCCGCGGCCGCGGTGGTGGCCCGCGACGACGACGGGACCGGCTCCCGCCTCGTGGCCTACCTCGTCCCGGACGACCTGGCGGCCGGGATCCCCGACACCGGCGCGCTGCGCGCCTTCCTCCAGCAGAGCCTCCCGGCCCACCTGATCCCGGCCGTCTTCGTGGAGCTCAGCGCGCTGCCGCTGAGCCCGAGCGGCAAGACCGACAGAGCGGCCCTGCCCGTCCCCGAAGGAGCCAGGCCGGCCCTGACCGCAGGGTATGTGGCCCCGCGCACGCCGGCGGAGGAGCTCATCGCCGACGTGTGGGCCGAGATCCTCCGCCTGGAGCGCGTCGGCGCGACCGACAACTTCTTCGAGCTCGGCGGCGACTCGATCCTCAGCATCCAGGCGGTCGCCCGGGCACGCGCCCGCGGCCTGCACGTCACCCCTGCCCAGCTCTTCGAGCACCAGACCGTCGCCGGACTGGCCGCCGTGGCCGCGCGAGAGGCCGCGTTCGAGGCAGAGCAGGGCCCGGTGTCGGGTGAGGTGCCGCTCACGCCCATCCACCATTGGTTCTTCGGGCGTGGCCTGCCCGAGCCCGGCCACTTCAACCAGTCGGTCACCGTGGAGATCGCCGAGCACGTCGAGCCCGCCGTGCTGCGCCAGGCTCTGGTCGCCCTCGTCGCGCACCACGACGCCCTGCGGCTGCGCTTCACGTCCCACGAAGGCCGGATGAGCGCGCAATGCCTGGCCGCCGAGCCGGAGGAGCTCTTCTCCGTTGTCGACCTGTCCGGACTCGGGGCGGCCGAGGCACGCGACCGGGTGGCTGAGGCGGCCGAGGCCGCGCAGCGAGGCCTCGACCTCGCCGCCGGTCCCGTGGCGCGCTTCGTCTTGTTCGACCACGGCGAGCCGGGCCAGGTGCTCCTGCTGGTCGCCCACCACGCCGTCGTCGACGGCGTGTCCTGGCGCATCCTGCTGGAGGACCTGGCGCTGGCCTGCGCCCAGCTCGAGCGCGGCGCGCCCATCGCCCTGCCTGCCAAGACGACATCGTTCCAGCGCTGGGCCGAACGCCTGCGTGACCTGGCAGGCTCACCCCAGCTGGAAGGCGAGGCCGCCTACTGGCGGGCGGTCGGCGGGCAGGATGCCGACCTGCCCCTGGACCACCCGGGCAGCGGCAACGACGTCGCCTCCGCCCGCACGGTGGACGCGCGGCTGGACGAGGAGCAGACGGCGCGGCTGCTGCACCGCGTGCCCGCCGCTTACCGGACCCAGATCAACGACGTGCTGCTCACGGCGCTCGGCGTGGTCGTCGCCGAATGGACCGGTGGCGACCAGGTCCTGATCGACCTGGAGGGACACGGCCGCGAGGACGTGGGCACTGACGTCGACGTCTCCCGCACCGTCGGCTGGTTCACCTCCCTCTACCCGGTCCGCCTGCCCATGGCCGCCGGCCCCGGCGACCTGGGAAGCCTCCTCAAGAGCACCAAGGAACGGCTGCGCGAGATCCCCCGCCACGGCCTGGGCTACGGACTGCTGCGCCACCTGGCCGGGGGAGAGACGGGCGAGACCCTGGCGGCCACGCCGGGACCCCAGGTGGCGTTCAACTACCTCGGCCAGTTCGACCAGGGAGGCGGGGACGCCGAGCGGTTCCGGACGGCCGAAGGGACCCTCGGGCGCGAGCGCGCCGACACCGGCGAGCGCACCCACCTCATCGAGGTCAACGGCCTGGTCGTGAACGGCCGCCTCGAGCTGGGCTGGACCTACTCCGAGTGGCTGCACGACCGCGCGACGGTCGAGCGGCTGGCCGCGCGCTACGTCGAGGTGCTGGAAGAGCTCATCGACCACTGCTGCCGGCCCGGCGCCGGCGGGTACACACCGTCGGACTTCCCGCTCGCCGGCCTCGACCAGAACACTCTCGACAGGATCCACGCCGACGCCGGGCAGCCCATCGACGACCTCTACCCGCTGACCGCCACCCAGCAGGGCATGCTGTTCCACACCCTGCTGGAGCCAGGCTCCGGCGTGTACGTCGTGCAGAACGGCATACAGCTCGACGGCGAGCTCGACACCGGGGCGCTGATACTGGCCTGGGAACTGGCGCTCGCACGGCATCCTGTCCTGCGCGCCCAGGTGGTCTCCGAGGGCGTCCCGGTGCCGCTGCACCTGGTGCCCCACTCGGCGGCCCCCGCCGTGGACGTCCACGACTGGCGCCGGCGTGACCGGCAGGACCAGGAGCGGGCGCTGGAGGAATTCCTGGCCGCCGACCGCGCCAGGGGACTGCCTCTGGACCGGCCCGGTGCCATGCGGGTCACCCTGATCCGCACCGCCGACACCCGCCACCAGATGGTGTGGAGCTACCACCACCTGCTGCTCGACGGGTGGAGCGCGCCCATCGTCCTCGGCGAGGTGCTCGACGCCTACCAGGCCTACCGGACCGGGCGCGAGCCCGACCTGCCCGGCCACCGCCCCTACCGCGACTTCGTCGCCTGGCTCGCCGCCCGCGACCAGGGCGAGGCCGAGGACTTCTGGCGCGGCCACCTGCGCGGCTTCGACGCGCCCACCCCGCTGGCCGTCGACGGCGACACCGGCGACCACGGCCACACGACCATCAGGGCCGAGCTCCCCCAGGAGACGACCGAGGCGCTCACCGACCTGGCCCGCCGCCACCACCTGACCCTCAGCACCGTGGTCCAGGGCGCCTGGGCCGTGCTGCTGTCGGCCTACAGCGGCGAGGACGACGTCATGTTCGGTGTGACCACCTCCGGCCGCACCGAAGAACTGCCCGGCGCGGAGTCGATGGTGGGGCTGTTCATCACCACCACACCGCTGCGCGCCCGGATCGACCAGGACGCAAAACTGCTGCCCTGGCTGGAGGAGCTCCAGGCCGAGCAGATCCAGGCCCGCCGGCACGAGCACACCCCGCTCGTCCGGATCCAGGCGTGCTCCGACGTGCCCGCGGGACAGCCGCTGTTCAACAGCCTGCTGCTCTTCGAGAACTACCCCTCGGGCGAGTTCGACGACCAGGTGGAGGCGGCCGGGGCCGACGGCCTGCTGATCTCCGACGGCGTCGCCGCCGAGCAGGTGAACTACCCTCTGACGATCATCGCCGCGCACGGGCCGTCACTGGCGCTGGGCGTCGCCTACGACCGGGCGCACCTCACCCACGACAGCGCCGGACGTCTCCTCGCCCACCTGTCCACGCTCCTCACCGCCGTCGCCGCCGACCCGGACCGGCGCGTCGCCGAACTGCCGATCCTCGGCCCGGCCGAGCGCGAACTGGTCGTCTCCGTCTTGAACGACACCGCCGCGCACACCACGACGGGCACGGCGCTCGACCTGATCGCCGAGCAGGTCGCACGGCGGCCCGGCGCCGTCGCGGTGGTGTCGGGCGACGAACGCCTGACCTATGCCGAGCTGGACGCTCTGGCCGACCGGCTGGCCCACCACCTGCGTGGCCTCGGCGTGGGACCGGAGACGGTCGTGGGCCTGTGCCTGCCACGCGGCCTGGACATGGTGGTCGCCCTCCTCGCCGTGCTCAAGGCAGGCGGCGCGTACTTGCCGCTGGACCCGGAGTATCCCGCCGAACGGCTGGAGTTCATGCTCGCCGACAGCCGCGCGCCCGTCCTCGTCGGCCACCGGGAGACCGCGGGCGCTCTCGCCGGGGACGGCGGCGTCGTCTGGCTGGACGATCCGGCCACGGCGGCCGCTCTCGACGGCGCCCCCTCACACGCGCCCGCTGTCGCCGTCCAACCTGGTCAGCTCGCGTACGTGATCTACACCTCGGGCTCGACGGGCCGTCCGAAGGGCGTCCAGGTCACCCACGGGGGCGTGGTGAACCTCGTGGCCGCCCAGCGTCTCGCCTTCGGCGTCGAGCCGGGCGACGTCGTGCTGCAGTTCGCGCCCTTCAGCTTCGACGCGGCCGTCTGGGAGGTCTTCATGGCGCTCGCCGTGGGCGCCACCCTCGACCTGGCGACGACACGGGCCCGCTCGGAGCCTGCCGCGCTCGCGGCCCTCGCCGCCGCCGACGGCGCAACGGTGGCCACGGTCCCGCCGTCGCTGCTCGGCCAGCTGGAGCCCGGCGCCCTGCCCGGCGTGACCACCCTGATCACGGCAGGCGAACGGCTGAGTCCGGAACTTGCCGGGGTGTGGGGGCGCGGGCGCCGGTTGTACAACGCGTACGGGCCGACCGAGACGACGGTGTGCGCGTCGATGGCGCTGTGCGACGAGGCCGATGCCGGGGCTCCGCCGATCGGTGGTCCGATCGCCAACACGCGTGTGTACGTTCTGGATCGGCATCTTCAGCCGGTCCCTGTCGGGGTTCCCGGCGAGTTGTTCGTCGGCGGGAACGGCCTGGCTCGCGGGTATGGCGGGCAGCCTGAGCTGACCGCCGAGCGTTTCCTGGCGGACCCGTTCGCTGGCGACGGCGCGCGCCTGTACCGCACCGGCGACCGCGTACGGTGGCGGCCGGACGGGCAACTGGAGTTCCTGGGGCGGGTCGACGAGCAGGTGAAGGTCCGGGGCCACCGGGTCGAACCAGGTGAGGTCGAAGCCGCACTGCGGGCCCACCCCCAGATCGCGGCCGCCGTCGTCGTCGGCGCCGAACAACGACTGGCCGCCTACCTCGTCCCCGCAGACCACGGCGAGGGGATCCCCTCGGCCGGTGAGCTGCGCGCGTTCCTGCTCGCCGGTCTGCCCGACTACCTGGTGCCCTCGGTCTTCGTCGAACTGGCCGCGCTGCCGCTGAGCCCGAGCGGCAAGGTCGACCGCGCCGCCCTGCCCGCTCCCGTCGGCGGCAGCGCCGGTTCCGGCGCGGCGTACGTCGCCCCCCGCACTCCCACGGAGGAGATGCTGGCCGGGATCTGGGCGCAGGTGCTCGGCCTGGACCGGGTCGGCGTGCTCGACGAATTCTTCGAGCTGGGCGGCCACTCGCTGCTGGCCACCCAGGTGATGTCCCGGGTGCGGGCCGCTTTCGGGGCCGAACTGCCGCTGGCCACCCTGTTCGACCACCCCACGGTCGCCGGGCTCGCGGCGGCGGTCGACGGCTCGGCCGGCCGCACGCGGGTCCCCCCGATCGTTCCGGTCGGCCGTGACCGGCTCCTGCCCTTGTCGTTCGCGCAGCAGCGGCTGTGGTTCCTCGCACAGCTCGAACCGGACTCCCTGGAGTACAACCTGCCCATCGCGCTGCGGCTGGCGGGCGCCCTCGACCTTTCCGCGCTGGGCGCGGCCCTGGACGCGATCGTGGAGCGGCACGAGGTGCTGCGCACCCGGCTCGTCACCGTGGACGGGGTGCCGCACCAGGTCGTCGGACCGGCTTCGGAGGTCAAGGTCGAGGTCGTCGACCTCAGCGGAGACCCGGACGCGCTCGGCCGCGCCGAACAGCTGGCGGCCGCCGACGCGGCGGCGCCGTTCGACCTCGCCCAGGGCCCGCTGTTCCGGGGCCGGCTGATCCGCCTCGCACCGGACGATCACGTGCTGAGCCTGGTCCTGCACCACGTCATCTGGGACGAGTGGTCAGCCGGCGTGCTCCGCCGCGAGCTGACCGCTCTGTATGAGGCGTTCTCGCGGGGTGAGCCGTCGCCGCTTCCGCCGCTGGCGGTGCAGTACGCCGACTTCGCGGTCTGGCAGCGTGAGTGGCTGCAGGGCGAGGTGCTGGAGGGGCAGCTCGGTTACTGGCGTGAGCGGTTGGAGGGCGCCCCGGTTCTGGAGCTCCCGACGGACCGGCCCCGTCCGGCCGTGCGGACCTCGGCGGGTGGGGTGGTCGACTTCGAGGTTCCCGCGGAGACGCTGTCCGCCCTCAGGGGGGTGACGCAGCAGAGCGGCGCGACGATGTTCATGACGTTGCTGTCGGCGTTCACCGTGCTGTTGGGCAAGTACGCGGGCCAGGACGACGTGGTGGTGGGCACGCCGATCGCCAACCGCAACCGGGCCGAGGTCGAGGATCTCATCGGATTCTTCGTCAACACGTTGGTGTTGCGGACCGATCTGTCCGGCGATCCGGCCTTCGCCGATCTGGTCGGCCGGGTACGGAGCGAGGCGTTGGGCGCCTACGCCCATCAGGATGTGCCGTTCGAGCAGCTGGTTGAGGCCTTCGCGGCCGACCGTGATCGCGGCCGGCACCCCCTGTTCCAAGTGCTGTTCAACTACTACCCGGCCGAAGCCGACGAGGCCGGCAGCGGTGGCGTGGACCTGGACAGCTCGACGGTCGAGCTTCCCGTGGCGATCACGTCGAAGTTCGACCTGCGCCTGATCCTCATGGAGGAGGAGCAGGCGCTGAAGGGCGCCGTCGAGTTCAGTACGGAGTTGTTCGATCGTTCGACGGTGGAGCGGATGGTTGGGCATTTGGTGAGGTTGCTGGGGGTGGTGGCGGCTGATCCTTCG
>NZ_JBFAMX010000577.1:0-6593 GCF_040659615.1 Nonomuraea sp. NPDC049784 | reverse complement strand
GGGCCTCGACTGGACCGTCATCCGCCCGGCCTTCTTCATGCAGAACCTTTTCGGCCCCCGCCTGCCCGATCCGCCCATCACCCCGCCCTCCCCATCGCCTTGGAACGTGCCACCGCAGGCGCGCCCGTACGAGCGAAGGATTTCCCTGATTGTGACAAAGGGGATAGATCAAGTCCGTTGGATCGCCAACTTGGTCTGGATCTTTTCCCCTGGGTCCCAGGGGGAGGTGTTACCGGCGGCTAGGGCAGGGCCGCCACCAGCTCCCGCACCGGCTTGCGCGCGCCCGTGTAGAACGGGATCTCGACGCGGGTGTGGCGGCGGGCCTGCGCGCCCCGCAGCGTGCGCATCAGGTCGACGATCCTGTGCAGCTCGTCGGCCTCGAACGCCAGCATCCACTCGTAGTCGTTGAGCGAGAAGCACGCCACCGTGTTGGCCCGCACGTCGGGATAGTCGCGCGCCATCCTGCCGTGCTCGGCCAGCATGGCGCGGCGCTCGGAGTCGTCCAGCAAGTACCACTCGTAGGACCGCACGAACGGATAGACGCTCACGTAAGCGCGCGGCTCCTCCTCGGCGAGGAAGGCGGGAATGTGCGACTTGTTGAACTCGGCCGGCCGGTGCAGCGCCATCGCCGACCAGACGGGCCTGCTGTGCCGGCCCAGCTCGGTGCGGCGGAACCTGGCGTAGACGTCCTGCAGGTCCTCGGGCGTGGCCGCGTGCCACCAGAACATGTAGTCGGCGTCGGCCCGCAACCCCGCCACGTCGTAGACCCCCCTGGTCACGACGCCCTTGCCGGCGGCCTGCTCCAGCAGCTCCTCGACCTCGCCCGCCAGGCCGTCGCGATCGACGGGACACGGCTCGGTCACCTGGAAGACCGACCACATCGTGTAACGGATCACCTGGTTGAGATCGCGGGCCTTGAGCCGCGGCGCAGCCTCTGTCATGTCGCCTATTCTCCTCGTTGAGACAGGTGGTCCAGAATCCGGGCGGCGGCCGTACGCGCGGTGCCGACGCAGGCGGGGATGCCGATGCCGTCGTAGGCGGCGCCGCAGACGGCCAGCCCCGGCTCCATGGCCACTGCGGCGCGCACCCTGGCCACCCGGTCGAGGTGGCCCACGTTGTACTGCGGCAGCGCCCCGCCCCAGCGCGTGACCCTGGTGTCGATCGGCAGGCCGCTCACGCCCATCACGTCGGCCATCTCGGCCATGGCCAGCGACACCAGCTCGGTGTCGTCCCGCTGGAGCAGGTGCTCCTCGCCGATCCTGCCGATCGAGCAGCGCAGGATCACCATGTCCGTCGCCAGGTGCGGCCACTTGACCGAGCTGAACGTGACCGCCTTGACCGGCCGCCCCTCGACGGGCGGCACCAGGTAGCCGCTGGAGGCCGGCGGCTGGGGGAAGGCGTCGATCGGGTACGCGAGCGTGACGATGGCCATGCTGGCGTACTCGATCCTGGCCAGCTCGCTCGCCGCCTTGGGCACCTCGGCCTTGAGCAGCCTGCCGGCAGCCGCGCCCGGCGTGGCCACGATCACCGCGTCCGCCTCGACGATCTCGGGCTTCGGGACGGGGCCCGTGACCAGCTGCCAGCCGTCGCCGGCCCTGCGCAGCTCGCGTACGGTGACGCCGGTCCTGATGTCCGCGCCCGACGCCTTGGCGACCGCCTCGGGCAGGCCGCCGAGGCCGTTCTTCAGCGACGTGAAGACCGGGCCCGCGTCCTTCGGTGTCTCCTCGACGAGCTGCCTGGCCCCGGTCAGCAGCGAGCGCTCGGAGCGTGCCACCGCCGCCACGCGCGGCATCGTGGCCTCCAGCGACAGCATGTCGGAACGGCCCGCGTAGACGCCGCCGAGCAGCGGCTCGATCAGCCGGTCGACGATCTCGCCGCCCATCCTGGCGCGGACGTAGGCGGCCACGGACACGTCGGTGCGCACGAGAGTCGCCGGAAGGATCTGGTCGAGCGGCACGCGCAGCAGGCCGCCGGGCGAGACGATGCCCGACTTGGCCAGCTCGGTCAGGTCGGCGGGCACGCCCATGACCTGGCCCTTCGGCATCGCGCGCAGTGCGCCCCTGGCGTAGATGGCCGAGCTCGTGGTGCCGGGGAAGACCAGGTCGTCGCCAAGCCCGACCCCCCTGGCCAGGTCTTTGCCCTCGGGCCGCCTGGCCAGCATGGCCTCCGCGCCCGCGTCCACGTTCACCCCGGCGACCTCCGAGGCGTACAGCTTGCCGCCGACCCGTGACCCGCCCTCGAGCACGGTCACCTTGACCCGCTCGCCCGCGCCCTGGCGGAGATACCACGCGGCGGCGAGACCGGAAATCCCTCCGCCGACGACGACGACGTGCGCCCGATTCCCTTCCACGTCTCCAGACGCTACCGCCTCACCGGAGTGCCCAGCTGCGCGGGGCACGTGACCGTACCGTGATTCCTGCCATCAAACCGGGGCTTTCTGGTGACCGTCTTATGGGCATGAGGAGAATCCGGTACGGAGTCGCACTCACGGCCGCATGCTCGGCCCTGCTCCTGACAGGCTGCGGTGGCGCCAGCCAACAGATGATGTCCACCGACGCCGGCTCGGGCACCGCGCCCGCACCGGCCGCTGAGAGCCTCGCCAAGCAGCGGACACCGCAGCAGAGCAAGAACGGCCTCGTCTCGAACGTCAACCTGACCCAGGAGGATCGGCAGATCATCTACACCGGCGCCCTGACGGTGCGGGCCAAGCAGGTCACCGCCGCCGCCCAGCAGGCCAAGCAGATCGTGACGTCGGCGGGCGGCTACCTGTCCAAGGAGGAGACGAACTCGGCCAGCGACACCGAGGACATGGCCACATTGGAGTTCAAGATCCCACCGGACAAGTACAACGAGGTGCTGGGCCGGCTCGGCAAGGACCTGGGCAAGCAGCTGTCCATGAACCAGGGCACCCAGGACGTCACCATGCAGATGGCCGACGTCACCAGCCGGCTGAAGTCGGCGCAGCAGTCGCTGGAGTCGCTGCGCACGCTGCTGAAGAAGGCCGACACCGTCGGGCAGGTGCTGCAGGTGGAGCGGGAGATCTCCTCGCGCGAGGCCGACCTGGAGTCGCTGCAGGCGCAGCAGAAGCAGCTGGCCACGCAGGTCGCCATGGCCACGGTGACGCTCCGGCTGGTCGGGCCGGTCGCCGTCGTCGAGGATCCTTCCGACGAGCCCGCCGGTTTCCTGGGCGGGCTCAAGGCGGGCTGGCAGGCGCTGGTGTCGTTCGCGAAAGTGTCGGTCACCGTGCTCGGCGCGGTGCTGCCGTGGCTGGTCGCCTCGCTACCGCTGATCGCGCTGGTGATCTATCTGGCACGGCGTGACCGCGTCAGGCGCCCCCGGACCCCCATGCCCCCGCCAGGGCCGCAGCCCGGCGGCCCGGACCCGGAAGCGGCCTGACCCGGACCGTCAGCCGGCCTCGTGAACGAGGTCGGTGAGGCGCTTGAGCTGGTCGGGATCGGTCGAGGGCAGCACGCCGTGCCCCAGGTTGAACACGTGCCCCTCGGCCGCCCGTCCCAGGCGCAGCACCTCGCGCGCCTTGCGCTCGACCACCTCCCACGGCGCCAGCAGCACGGCCGGGTCAAGGTTGCCCTGCAGCGCCTTGCCGGGGCCGACCCGGCGGGCCGCCTCGTCGAGCGGCACCCGCCAGTCCACGCCCACCACGTCGGCCCCGGCCTCGCCGAGCACGCCGAGCAGCTCGCCCGTGCCGACGCCGAAGTGGATGCGCGGCACGCCCGCCACGCCCTCGAAGATGCGCCGCGTGTGGGGCAGGATGAACTCCCGGTAGTCGGCCGGCGCCACCGCTCCCACCCAGGAGTCGAAGAGCTGCACGGCCGAGGCCCCCGCGGCGATCTGGATGCGCAGGTGCTCGAGGACGATCGTGGAGAGACGCTCCATGAGCGCGTGCCACAGCTCCGGCTCGCCGTACATCATGGCCTTGGTCCGGTCGTGGTTCTTGGACGGGCCGCCCTCGATGAGGTACGAGCCGAGCGTGAACGGCGCCCCGGCGAAGCCGATCAGCGGCGTGCCGCCCAGCTCGCCGGTCAGCGCCTGGATGGCCTCGGTGACGTACGGCACATCGTCCGGCTCCAGCGGCCGCAACGCGTCGATGCCCTTGGCGTCGCGGATCGGGTCGGCCATGACGGGGCCGACGCCCGGCTTGATGTCGAGATCGACGCCGATGGCCTTGAGCGGCACCACGATGTCACTGAAGAAGATCGCGGCGTCCACGCCGTACCGGCGCACCGGCTGCATGGTGATCTCGACGATCAGGTCGGGCGTCGAGCAGGCGGTGAGCATCGGCACGCCCTCGCGGACCCTCAGGTATTCGGGCAGCGACCGACCGGCCTGGCGCATGTACCACACCGGGGTGTGAGGAACGGGCTGGCGATGGCAGGCACGCAGGAATGCGGAGTCGGCGAGGTTCACTCCACAAGGGTGCCACGTACGGGCGTCGGCCATGACACGGGAGCGACCTGTCGGAAAAACATCGATTGGACACCCCAAAGCATGATCAGATAGCCAGATGAAGGTTTACCGGTCTGCTCGGCATCGGCGCCGCACTCGGGTCGAACACACCCCATGCCCGGCCAGAGAGCCGGTCTCGACTGGGCCAAATGTTCGCCAACCCACCGCGCGGCATCGATTCAGAGACCACTTTCGGGACACGCCGAGCGCGTTGCGGGGAATTGTCAGCGGCTCGTGCCAACGTCGGAGCCACGACCCGAAGAAAGGCCCCGGTTCGATGACTCGTGCGATGACCGCGTTGTGGAGTTCCCCAGAGCGCCGCAGTGAGCGCTGTCCTTCCTGCGCAGGTGAGCGGCCGTTCGAGCAGCCGCCGTGCCTCGACGGGCATGAGCCCGGCCACTGCCCCGAGTGGGCCTGCGTCGAGTGCGGTCACGCGATCATCCTCGCCACCGCCGAATCCCTCCGACCGATTCGCCAGCTGGTTACGGCAGCGGCTTGATCACGAAGGATGAGCACCCCCGTGGTCCCCTTCCGTCCGTCTTCGACCTACGCTTCCGCTATGACACTCGGTGACCAGCCTCCTCCCGCAGCGTTCGCACGTGCGGCGGAGAGCATGCGGCTGGCCGAGGTCAGGCCGGAGATCGAGCTCGAAGACCTCCCCGCGCCGCAGCGGCTGGCCCCCTACTCGGCCGCCATCGGCGCGTCGGTCTACCGCGACGACGACGAGCTCGCGGTCGGCCGCCTGATCCTGCTCTACGACCCTGAGGGCCAGCGCGGGTGGGAGGGCCCGTTCCGGCTGGTGGCCTATGTCAGGGCCGACATGGAGCCGGAGATCACATCCGATCCGCTGCTCGGGCCTGTCGCCTGGAGCTGGCTGACCGAGGCTCTGGACGCGCATCAAGCCGACTACTCCGCCGCTGGCGGTACGGTGACAAGAGCCGTGTCAGAGGGGTTCGGCAACAAGGCCGAAGACCCGGTCACGACCGAGCTCGAGCTGCGGGCGTCCTGGTCACCCGCGCAGGAGGATCTCTCCGGCCACGTCGCCGCCTGGTGCGACCTCATGTGCCTGGCGGCGGGGATCCCACCGCTCCCGCCCGACGTGGCCGCCCTTCCCCGCCGCCGTGATGATCCGGAGAGTGACCGTACGAAGTGAGGGCATCAGTCAAGACAGCATCAGCGTCATGAGGTCGGTGAGCTCATGACAGAAGAACGCACCGTCGAGCCGCTGCTCGAGCCACGCGAGGGCATTCCACCGGTCATCGCGGACGACGCCGCGCTCGCTGAAATCGTTTCGCGGTTCGCGGCGGGCACCGGTCCCGTCGCGGTCGACGCCGAGCGCGCCTCGGGCTACCGCTACGGCAACCGCGCCTACCTCGTGCAGCTGCGCCGCGGCGGAGCGGGCACCGCGCTGATCGACCCGATCGCGTGTCCCGACCTGTCCGCGCTCGACGCGGCCGTGGCCGACGCTGAGGTCGTGCTGCACGCCGCGTCCCAGGACCTGCCGTGCCTCCTGGAGGTGGGGTTCAGGCCGCGGCGGATGTTCGACACCGAGCTGGCGGGGCGGCTGCTCGGCTACGAGCGGGTGGGGCTCGGCACGATGGTCGAGACCGTGCTCGGGCTGCGGCTGGAGAAGGGGCACTCGGCCGCCGACTGGTCCACCAGGCCGCTGCCGGAAGACTGGCTGCGGTACGCGGCGCTCGACGTGGAGGTGCTGGTCGAGCTGCGTGACTCGCTCTATCAGGAGCTCGCGGAGAGCGGGAAGCTGGAGTGGGCGCGCGAGGAGTTCGACGCCGTGCTCAACACGCCGCCGCCCGTCCCCCGGTCCGACCCCTGGCGGCGCACCTCGGGCATCCACAAGGTACGCAACGTACGGGCGCTGGCGATCGTCCGGGAGCTGTGGACCATGCGCGACAGGATCGCCCGAGAGGCCGACCTGGCGCCCGGGCGGGTGCTGCCCGATGCCGCCATCGTGACGGCCGCGCTCGAGGGGCCCCGCACCAAGAAGGCTTTGACCGAAATATCGGCATTCACCGGGCGTAGCGCGCGCCGGCACATGAGCGACTGGCTCGCCGCGGTGACCCGCGCCCGGTGAATGCCGATATTTCGGTCAAAGCCTTCTTGGTGCGGGG
>NZ_JBFAMX010000576.1:0-6593 GCF_040659615.1 Nonomuraea sp. NPDC049784 | reverse complement strand
CGGGTCGGTGTCGTCGGCGACCGCCCAGCCGGAGCGCACCTCGTACGAGGCGGGATACGACGAGCGCGCGGCGGGCTGCTCGAAGGCGGGCCACGAGCTTCCCGAGGCGGGAGAGGGGTCGTCGAGGATGTCGGGCTGGGCGGGCCAGGAGCCGGACGACGACGCCGCGGGCGTGCCGGCCCAGGTGGTCTCGGCGGCGTTGTTGTAGGCGGGGAACGGGTCGCTCGTGGGCGCCCCGTGGATGGGTGAGGGCTGGGCGGGGAAGGAGCCGCTGGAGTTCACCGCGGGGGTCGCGGGGAAGGAGCCGCTGGAGCTCGCCGCCGGGGTCGCGGGGAAGGAGCCGCTGCTGAAAGAGCCGCTTCCGCTCGGTGCGGTCAGGGGGTTCGGCTGGGTCACGGGGGTCGCGGGGAAGGAGCCGCCGGCGGCGGGAGCGGCCGGGAAGGAGCCCGTGCCGTGGCCGGTCGTGTTGGACGACAGGGAGTCGGGGCGGGGGGAGGGCACCGGCTGGGCGCCCGCGCCGAGGATGCTCATCACATCGGCCGTCGGCGCGGCGAATGTCATCGTCCGCTGGTCCGCCAACTCGGCCTGGGACGGAGTGGCGCGCTTGGCCGGCTGCTCCACCAGGTCGGCGAGGTTGGCCGCCGCGGCGGCCGGCTGGCGCTGCGGAAGGGGGGACTGGACGGTGGTCGCGTTGGGGTCGGCGGAGGCGGCCGCGGGCTGCGGCTGTGTGGTGCGTTCCCGGCGCCTGGCGGCGGGACGCTCAGCGGGGCGCTCGGCGGGACGCTCGTGCTCGACAGGGCGGGAGGCGCCCTTCCTGGCCGCCACGGTGCCACCCGCACCGAAACCGCCCTCTTCCGCATCGCTGCGGATGTTGGCCCAAAACTCCTCGTCCTCGTCGTCGGAGGTCGGGTTGCCCCACTCGTCGACGCCGCGCCTGCCCCGCTGACCGGTGCGTACCGGTTTGGGCTTGGGCTCGTCGATGGGGCTGAAGTCGGGGCTGAAGTTGTTCATGCGCGGCTCGTGCGAGGCGAACTCGTCAGTGGACCGCGTCTGGGTCATCTCCTCCTTTTCGGCCATCTCCTTCAGCCGTTCCGGAGGGAGAGAGCTCTCCCGGCGGTTCATGGAACGCATGCCCAGTGCCACGACGACGAGCACGAGGAGCACGACAGCGACCAAGCTCACTACGACCGCGATCATTGCACCACCCTCAAAGCCATGGCCTCCCATCGGCGCCGGTGAGATCGCGCGGCCATCGACGCGACCTGCCCCCTTTGATCACCAGTGCCTAACAATTGGATCTGATTGTGTCGGACCACTATGAGCGTTGTCACACCCTACGTGAAGAATTGGTACACCGAATTACCTGCTGTGTTCGGGCTCTCACTGGATGTCGACTGCTGTGAGTCTGCCCCTGGCAATGGTCTTGTTGGCGATGTCCTTCAGGATGTCGGGGAGCCCGCCATCCTTCGGGACGACGACCTTGTCGTTCAGCGTGTAGACGGTGAAGCGGTAGTTGCCGCTCTCGCACGGAGGGTCGTAGCCCGCCTTGCCACTGGTCACCTTCGCCTGACCGGATCCCGGAGGGGGCTCGGCCGCGGCGTTGGGTCCCAGCTCGGTCGTGGTCGCCGGGATGTTGTAGAGCACCCAGTTCACGGCCGATTCCGATGGTGTATGAGAATCGACCACGATTGCGATCGACTTGGCCTTGGGCAGCGGCTGACTCGACCAGCGCAGCGGGGGGCTGCCCTGGTCGCCTCGGCAGGAGTAGTCGGCGGGCAGCGGCTTGCCCTCGCGCAACTCCGGGCTCGAGACGTTGATCTGCGCGATGTCCTCGGCCTGAGATCTGCCCATGAGACTGGCGCAACCCGACAAGGCGAACGCGGCAGCCACCACCGTCACACTGACGGCGATGCGTCGCATGCGTGATGCCGCGTTACACAGCCCCATGCCGGACGATGCTACGCGGCTCTCGGCGGTGCGCAGACCGTTTCTCGATGGTCGGTGCAAGGTAAAGGATCCGAAACGAGGCGGAATCGCGGGATCCGGGTAGTGACCTTGGACACAAGCGTGGCCCCCGCCGACGCTGGGGGGCTGGAATGGCGCCGTACCCGGGAACCTTTTCTGACCTGCTGGTTCACTGCGGCCGGACTTCTGGCGGGATCTCGTACGGCGACTCGACAAAACGGACATAGGTTTCGGTTGCGCCCCTTCCGTAAAAAGCAGGTGCGCCGGATCCATCCAGAGATGTAGGCGCAGGCGATGATTCCGGGAGCCGGCCGGGTGGACGGCGGCTGCCACGTTGCGTGAGGCGCTCGCGCTCTGGTGCGGTCCCGCGCTGGCCGGGCCTGGCTGGTACGCACGTGGCGCCGCCGATGTGGCCAAGCTCGACAGCCTGCGGCCGGCCGCCATCGAGCATGGCACCGAGGCGGAGCAGGGCGGCGGCAGACACGCCGAGCGTGCAGGTGGATCTTGGCGGGCCGCGGACAGATCGCTCCGGCGGTTCGCGCCCTAAGCTGGCCTTGTGACGTCAACTGGCCCGCTGCGCGATCCGGCGAACCGCGTCTCGCCCAAGGCCGTCCGCCTGTGGTTGCTCGAGTCGCTGGTCGCGTTCGTTTTCTTCCTGGGCGGCTCGCTCCTGGTGTCGCGGTGGGTCGGCGGAAGCGGGTGGTCGTGGGTGCCCGGCTGGTTCGCGGACCACTCCTGGTTGCTGCCTGCCGCGGTCGTGGTCTTGACGGGGCCTTTCCTGGTCGCCGAGCCCTTCATCCGGTACGCCGTGCATCGCTGGGAGCTCTCTGGGGACGTCGTCTACGCCAGGTCGGGGTTCCTGACCAGGGAGTGGGTGTTCGTGCCTGTGAGCCGCATCCAGACGGTCGACAAGGCGCAAGGGTGGATCGAACGGATGCTCGGGCTGGCCACACTGGAGATCCGCACCGCGTCCCACGCGGGGTCCTCGACGATCAAGGGTCTCGACCACCACGTCGCGGCGGGGCTGGCCGAGCAGATCGCGCACCGCGCCGAAGCCCTCAGGGACGACGCGACATGATCGGCCCCCAGCCGCCCCACGGCAGTGGCGACCCCCACGCCGGTCCCGAGCCGCAGGGTGACGCTCCACCTCGGAGCGCTCCTCCGGCGCGGGTGCCGCTGCGGTTGAGCCCGAAGGTGCTGCTCATCGATCCCGTACGCATGCTGCCCTCGCTCCTGCTCCCTCTCGTCGGCGTGCTCTTCGTGGGCGGGTTCTCGACCAGGTCGTACGCCTGGGCGGCGCTCGGCGTGGCCGGCACCGTGGTGTTCGCGATCGTCCGGTGGGCCACCTTCACCTACGAGATCGCCGGCGACCGGCTGGAGACCAAGCGGTCGCTGATCAGCCGCTCCGTCCGCACCATCCCGCTGGAGCGGATCCGTGGCGTCGACGTGTCCACGCCGCCCATGCACCGCCTGCTCGGCCTGGCCGTACTCAAGATCGACACCGGGGCGAGCGGGAATGACGAGGAGGCCGAGCTCGACGGGGTCACGCTGGAGGAGGCCGAACGGCTCAAATCGGTGCTCCTGCGGCGCTCCGCCCGGCCCGAGGTGCACGTGGCCGACATGGCGGGGCCCCACGAACGGGTGATCATCGGCGTGCCGCGAAGGTGGCTGCTGTACGGGCCGCTGTCGGGCGCGTACCTGCTCACCCCCTTCGCGCTCGCCGGCGGCGCCATAGGGCTGGCGTTCCAGTGGGGCGACGACCTGGGGCTCGACCGGGACGCCGCCTGGCGCGCCGGAGAGTGGCTGTGGACCCATCCCTATCTGCTGCTGGTCGCGGTGCTGCTGCTCGTGGTGGCGATGCCGTTCGTGGGCGGGCTGATGTACGCGATCTTCAACTGGGACTTCCAGCTCAAACGCCGCGACGGCTACCTGGTGGCGGAGCGCGGTCTGATCAACCGGCGCAGCGTGTCGCTGGAGTCCGCCCGGGTGCGCGGCTACGAGATCGTGGACGGGCTCGCCGAGCGGTGGGCCGGGGTCGTACGTGTCTGGGCCATTGTGACGGGACTGGGCGACTCCCAGACGCGGGGGCAGCTTCTGCCCGATGTGCCCCGGCCCGTGGCGCACCACGTGACCGGCGACGCCATCGGCCCCTACCGGGCGCCCCTCCGCCCCCACCCGCCCGTGGCGCGCAACCGCCGCCTGTTCCGCGCCGTCTTCCCCTGGGCCGTGCTCGCGTTGGCGAGCGCCGTGGCGATCTGGGTCACGGGGACGACCCTGTGGCTGATCCTGCTGGTGCCGGCGCTGCTGCTGGCCGGGGCCGGGGTTCCACTGGGACTCGACCGGTACGCGTCGCTGGGGCACGGCTACGACGGGGTACGGCTGGCGGTGCGCTCGGGGTCGCTGCGGCGTTCCCAGGCCGTGGTCGAACGCCGGGCCGTGGTGGGGTGGCGGCTCCGGCAGACGTGGTTCCAGCGGCGGGCCGGGGTGCTCACGCTGATCGCCGGCGTCGGGGCGGGCAAGGGCGGCTACTCGGCGATCGATGTGTCGGAGGCTCAGGGGGCGGGGTTTCCCGCCGAGGTGACGCCGGAATGGCTCGCCCCCTTCCTCCTCGAGCCCCGAACGCCACCCGCAGGCTGACCGCCCTCCAGCACCGGACGCCGCCGAGGCTGAACCCCCGGCGGCGAGTCCTGACGATCCTGACGATTGCCGACGGCCGGGTGCGGTCAGTCCCGGCGGTGGATCCTGTTGATCGTCGTGGGCGGGTGCGGTCGGTCCGGGCGGCGGATCATGATGATCCGCCGCGTGCCGGGTGCCGTCAATCCTGGCGGCGAGCTCCGAACATGATCTCGTCCCAAGTCGGGACCGAAGCTCTGCGTCCCCTCGAGCCCTTGCGCGCCTGACGGGCGGCCGGGGCGGGCGGCGGGGACGGCACGGGTACGGCTGGCTCCTCCTTGGACCCGTCCTTGGCCGAACGCGCCGCCGGGACCGCGGGCTTGGGCTTGGGCGCGGGCGCCGGAGGCTTGCTCTCCTCAGCAGGCGCGGCCTCCGGAGCAGACTCGCCCTCCTGGGCGGCCGCGGCCTCCTGAGCAGGCTTGGCTTCCTGAGCGGGCTGCTCGGACTGGGCCTCCGGTGCGGCGGGCCGGGTGACACTCTCAGGCTCCGCTGCGGCGGGCTCCTGGGCGCTCTCAACCTTCGCCGCGGCGGGCGGGGCGGCGCTGCTGCTCTCCATCTCCGGCGCGGCAGGCTGCGCGGCGCTTTCGGACTTCGGCGCGGCGCTCTCTGGCTGTGGCTTGGCGTTCCGTACGGCCTGGGCCGCCGCCTCCCGCTCCGGCGCGGTCGCCGCTGGCTCAGGGGAGGCCGCGTCCGCCACGACCTCCGCGGCCTTGGTCGTCTCGGCCTCCATGACACTGGGCGTCTGGGCGTCCATGGCGTCTGCCTTCTGAGCACCCACGGCACTGGCCGTCTGAGCGCCCGCGGTGTCTGTCCTCTGGGCGTCCGTGGTGCCGGGCGTCTGAGCGTCCGCGGCGTTCGTCCGATGGGCGTCTACGGCAGAGGGCGGCTGCGCGTCCGCGGCAGTGGGTGACGTGGCGTCCGCGCTGGCAGGCGCCTTGGTGCCCGAGGCGTCGGGCGTGCCGACCTCCGCGGTGGCGGTTGTCGCCGCGCCCGTTTCCGCCGATGCGGGTGTCGCGGTGCTGGGCGCTGTCGTGGTAGCCGGCCCCGTGGCGTCGCCGGACGCGGCGATGGGCGCGGCGGCGGACTCGGTGGCCGCCTCTTGTGTGGAGGGCGGCTCCACCGGGGAAGGCGAGTCCACCGGAACGGGTGCCTGCGAAGCGGCCTCCGGCTGGGCGGGCGATTCCACCTCGGCCGGCACCTGCGCCGCGACCTCGGGCCCAGCGGGCGACTCTGCCGTGGCGATCGGCTGCCCTTGGACGACGGCCTGATCCTGCGCCTGGGCGGTGGGCTGCGCCTCTGCGGCCGGCTGGACCGGGGCAGTGGGCTGCGCCTCCATGGCGGGCTGCACCTGGGCGGTGGGCTGCGCCTGCGAGGTGGGCTCCGCCTGGGAGCTGGACTGCACCCCCGCGGCAGGCTGCACCTGCGTAGCGGGCTGGGCCTGCGTGGTGGGCTGCGCCTCCGTGGCCGGCTGGACCGGAGAAGTGGGCTGCGCCTCTGCGGCGGCCTGCATCTGCGCGGCGGGCTGCGCCTCCACGACGGGCTGGACCTGGCCGGCGGGGTGCGCCTCCACGGCCGGCTGGACCGGGGAGGTGGGCTGCGCATCCGTGGCGGGCTGGGCCTGGGTGGTGGGCTGGGCAGGAGGGTGCGCGGACGCGGGACCCTGCGCTTGCGCCGGGGCCTGTTGCCGGGCCGGCCCCTGCTCATAGGCGGCCGTGTGGTCCCGGACGGGCGGCTCCTCGGCGGTGGGCGGCGGAGTCGTGCGGGAATCCGGAGCCGGAGAGGTGGGCGCAGGGCTGGTGGCGGGAGCGTAGATCGGCTCCGTGTCGCGCTCGGCAGGACGGCCGGGGCCGAAGTCGGGCAGCCACGGCGAAGGCCCGCCTGCTCCCCTCCATCGCCCCCGAGCTGGCCGCTCCCCGCTCGCTCCGACCGGGCCTCGGCTCGCTCACGGTACGTCC
>NZ_JBFAMX010000575.1:0-6602 GCF_040659615.1 Nonomuraea sp. NPDC049784 | reverse complement strand
CCGGGCGGACAGGAGGCCTGCCAGCCGGACCGCGCTCCGCGCACCCGTGCTGATCACCGTGACCGGCACGTGGGGGAGCGGCCTGTCCGCCCTCAACGCAGACCCTGGCCGGGTTGCGGGAGTTGAGCCTTGGTGCCGGGGCGACGCTGTTCATGACCCTGGTCGGCGGGCTCGCCGTGGTGCTGGGTCGCCACGCAGGTCAGGACGACGTGGTCGTCGGCACGCCCGTCGCCAACCGCAACCGTGCCGAGACCGAGGACCTGATCGGGTTCTTCGTCAACACCCTGGCCCTGCGCACCGACCTGTCCGGCGACCCGACGCTCGCCGAGGTGGTCGCCAGGGTCCGCTCCGAGGCGCTGGCCGCCTACGCACACCAGGACCTGCCGTTCGAGCAGCTCGTGGACGCCATCCAGCCCGAACGCGACCGTTCCCGCCACCCGCTGTTCCAGGTGATGGTCACCCACGGGCAGGGCACGGTCGCCACGTTCGACTTCGCCGGGCTCACCTCCGAGGGGCTCGGCCTGCCGCCGACGATGGCCAAGTTCGACCTGACCATCGCCTTCAGCGAGAGCGGGCCCGACCTGAGCGGAGAGATCAGCTACAGCACCGAGCTGTTCGACCGGGGCACGGTCGAACGGCTGGCCGCCCACCTCGTCGCCGTCCTCGACGCCGCGGCGGCTGACCCGCGCGCGCGCCTGTCCGACGTACAGGTCATCGGGCCCGGTGAGCGCCATGCGGTCGTGACCGGCTGGAACGACACCGCGACGCCGGCGGCGGACTTCGCCGCCGTCCACGAGCTGGTCGCGGCCCGTGCCGCCGCCCGCCCCGGAGACCCCGCGGTGACCTACCAAGGGACGACGTTGAGCTACGGCGAACTCGACGCGCGGGCCAACCGCCTCGCCCACCACCTCATCGGACAGGGCGTCGGCCCCGAGACGGTGGTGGGACTGCGCCTGGACCGCGGCCTGGACATGGTCGTGGCGGTCCTCGGCGTGCTCAAGGCCGGCGGGGCCTACCTGCCGATCGACCCCGACTACCCCGCCGAGCGCATCGCTTACATGCTCGCCGACAGCGGGGCACGGTTCGTCCTGAGCCACGGCGGGCTCACCGGCGCTCCGGCGGGGCCGGGGGAGACGCACCTGGACGACCCACGGACCGCCGCGCTCATCGACGCCGGCCCCGCCACCGCGCCCGACCGGCTGCGCCACCCCGACCAACTCGCCTACGTCATCTACACCTCGGGCTCCACCGGCCGCCCGAAGGGCGTGGCGGTCGGCCACCGCAGCCTGGCCAACCTGGTCAGGGCGCAGAGCGCCGACTACGACCTCACCGAGCGCGACGTGGCGCTCCAGCTCACCTCGTTCAGCTTCGATGTCGCCGGCTGCGAGCTGTTCGCGGCCCTGTCCACGGGCGCCCGCGTCGTCGTCGCCGACGCCGAGGCCCGCGGGTCCGCGCGGGCTCTGGAGGACCTGGTACGGGCCGAGGGCGTCTCCGTGGCGCAGATGACCCCGACCACCGCCCGCCCTCTGGCCCTGGACATGCTCCCCGGACTGCGGCTGCTGGTGACCGGCGGCGAGGCATACCCCGCCGAGCTGGCCAGGTCCTGGGCCCGCGGTCGGCGGCTGATCAACGCCTACGGGCCGACCGAGACGACCGTGTGCGCCACCGTCGGCGTGTGGACGGACGGGCACGACGGGCCCCCGCCCATCGGCACCCCCATCGCCAACATGCGCGCGTACGTGCTGGACCGTCACCTCGGCCCCGCCCCGATCGGGGTGGCGGGCGAGCTGTTCATCGGCGGCGTCGGCGTGGCCCGCGGCTACGCGCACCGCCCGGAGCTGACCGCCGAGCGGTTCGTACCCGACCCGTTCGCCGGAGACGGCTCACGCCTCTACCGCACCGGCGACCGCGCCCGCTGGCGGGCCGACGGGCAACTGGAGTTCCTCGGCAGGGTCGACGACCAGGTCAAGATCAGAGGGTTCCGCATCGAGCCGGGCGAGGTCGAGGCGGCGCTGGCCGCGCACCCCGGCGTGGCAGGCGCGGCCGTGACCGCCAGAGCCGACGGCGGCGGCCGGGTACGGCTGGTCGGCTACGTCGTGCCCGCCGACCCCGCGGCGGGGATGCCGGCCGTGGGCGACCTGCAGGCCTTTCTCCGCGGCACTCTGCCCAGCCATCTCGTGCCGTCACTCTTCGTCGAGCTGGCCGCGCTGCCGCTGAGCCCCAACGGCAAGGTCGACCGGGCCACGCTGCCCGCCCCGGACGCCGCCCGTCCCGGCCCTGTCGGGACGCTCGTCGCGCCGCGCACCGCGACGGAGGGCGTCCTGGCCGAGGTCTGGGCCGAGGTGCTGGGGCTCGACCGGGTCGGCGTCGAGGACAACTTCTTCGAGCTGGGCGGCGACTCGATCATCAGCATCCAGGCCGTCGCGCGGGCCAGGGCCCGAGGCGTGCACGTCACCCCTGCGCAGCTCTTCGCGCACCAGACCGTCGCGGCCCTGGCCGCCGTGGCGATCCGCGCGTCCGCCGTCGACGCCGAGCAGGGGACGGTGACGGGCGAGTTCCCGCTGACGCCGATCCAGCGCTGGTTCCTCCGGCGCGAGCTGCCCGAGGCCGGGCACTTCAACCAGTCGGTTCTACTGGAGATCGGCGAGCGGCTGGACCCCGCCGCGCTGCGCCTGACCCTGGAGGCGCTGGCCGGCCACCACGACGCGCTGCGCGCCCGCTTCACCGGCACCGGCGACGAGTGGGCCTGCCATGGCGAGAGCGGCGGGCAGAGCTGGCCGCTGACCGTCGTCGACCTCGCCGCCCATGACGGCGCCGCTGAGGCCGGGGTCCTGGACGAGCAGGCCACGGCCGCCCAGACGGGCCTCGACCTCGGCCACGGGCCGCTCGCCCGCGCCGTGCTGTTCGAGCGCGGAGAGGCCGGGCAGCTCCTGCTGCTCGTGGCGCACCACCTGGTGGTCGACGGCGTGTCCTGGCGGATCCTGCTTGAGGACCTCGAGCTCGCCTACGGCCAGGCCGAACGCGGAGACCAGATCCGGCTCGCGCCGAAGACCACCTCGTTCGCCCGGTGGTCGCAACGCCTCCTGGACGTTGCCCGGTCGGAGGCGACGGCGGACGAGGCGCCGTACTGGCTGGACACGACCTCGGGCGCCACGCCGCTGCCGCGCGACCACGACGGACGCAACACCGCCGCCTCGGCCAGGACCGCGCGCGTCAGCCTCGGCGCGGAGCCGACCGGGCGGCTGCTGCACGAGGTGCCCGCGGCATACCGGACGCAGATCAACGACGTCCTCATGACCGCCCTGGGGCTCGTGCTCGCCGAGTGGAACCCGGGCGCGAGGACCCTCGTCGACCTGGAGGGCCACGGCCGCGAGGACCTCGGCCCCGACATCGACGTTTCCCGCACCGTCGGATGGTTCACCACGTTCTTCCCCGTCGCGCTGCCCCCAGACGGCGGCCCTGACCTCGGCCGCGCGCTGATGCGTACCAAGGAGCACCTGCGCGCGATCCCCCACAGGGGCCTCGGCTACGGCCTGCTGCGCTACCTCGCGGGCGGGCAGGTGAGCGCGGCGCTGGAGGCCGCGCCCCAGGCGGAGCTGAGCTTCAACTACCTGGGCCGCTTCGACAACGTGGGCGAAGGCGAGGCCCGTCTGCGGCAGGCGGACGGTTCACTCGGCGAGGAGCGCTCCCGCCTGGGCGAGCGCACCCACCTCGTCGAGGTGAACGGCGAGATCGCCGGCGGCCGCCTGGAACTGGCCTGGACCTACTCCGACCAGGTGCACGACGAGGCCACCATCGTCCGGCTCGCGCGCCGCTACGTCGAAGTGCTCGGCGAGCTGATCGAGCACTGCCGCGCCGACTCAGCCGGAGGCGCCACGCCGTCGGACTTCCCACTGGCCGCTCTCGACCAGGAGACGCTCGACCTCGTCCTGCGGGAGCGGCCCGCGCGCACCGTGGAGGACGTCTACCCTCTCACCCCGCTCCAGCAGGGCATGCTGTTCCACACCCTGCTGGAGCCCGGCTCGGGCGTGTACTGGGTGCAGAACGGGCTGCTGCTGGACGGCGAGCTCGACGAGGCCGCGTTCCTGAGGGCGTGGGAGCTGGTCCTGGCCCGGCACCCGGTGCTGCGCAGCGCCGTCGTATCCGAGGGTGTCCCGGTGCCGCTGGCGGTGGTCTCGCGCGAGGTCCCCGTACCCCTGGAACGGCGCGACTGGAGCGAGCTGGGCGAGGCCGCACAGGCCGAGGCCCTCGACGCGTTCATGGATGAGGACCGGGCGCGCGGCGCCGAGTTCGACCGGCCCAGCCTGATGCGCGTCACGCTCATCCGGCTGGCCGACCGCCGGCACCAGGTCGTGTGGAGCTATCACCACCTGCTGCTGGACGGCTGGAGCGTCCCCATCGTCCTGGGCGACCTCATCCACGCCTACCACGCCTACCGGGCGGGCGAGCAGCCCCGGCTCGCCGGCCCCCGGCCCTTCCGCGACCACCTCGCCTGGCTCGCAGGGCAGGATCTCGGCGCCGCCGAGGCATACTGGCGCGAACGCCTGCGCGGCGTCACCGAGCCCACGGACCTCGGCGTCACCCGCGACACCGGCAGGCGCGGGCACCGCACCCACCGCGCGAGAGTCAGCGAGGCTGCCACCGCCGCGCTCACCGAGCTCGGCCGCCGCCACCACCTGACGCTCAACACGGTGGTCCAGGGCGCCTGGGCGCTGCTGCTGTCGGCCTACAGCGGTCAGGACGACGTCGTGTTCGGCGTGACCACCTCGGGCCGGGCCGACGACCTTGCCGGCGTGGAATCCATGGTCGGGCTGTTCATCAACACCACCCCCACCCGGGTGCGGGTGGAGGGGGGCCTGAGGCTGCTCGACTGGCTCCACCTGCTCCAGGAGGAGCAGGTGAGGGGCCGCGCCTTCGAGCACACCCCGCTGGTGCAGGTGCAGGCCTGGAGCGAGATCCCCCAGGGCAGGCCGCTGTTCGAGAACCTGCTGCTGTTTGAGAACTTCCCGCTCGGGCGGCTGGACGACGAGATGGCCGGGTCCGCCGCGAACGAGCTGCGCGTCGACGACAACGTCTCCAGGGAGCAGCCGAACTACCCCCTGACGATCACCGCGGGACCCGGCACCGAGCTGGCCATCGGCCTGCACTACGACGGTGCCCTCTTCGACGACGACACGATCGGGCGGATCGCCGACCGGCTCGTGGCGATCCTGCAGGCCATGGCCGACGACCCCGGCCGCCTGGTCGAACACCTGCCCCTGCTGACCGGCGACGAGCTCCGCCTGGTCCTGGCCGAGGGGGAGGGCCCGTCCGTTCCGCTCCCCGGCGTCGGCGGCGTCCACGAGCTGGTGTCGGCCCGGGCGAAGGAACGTCCGGACGCCGTCGCGCTGGTGTTCGGCGAACAGACCATGACCTACCGGGAGCTGGAGGACAGAGCCGACCGGCTCGCCCACCACCTGCGCGCCCAGGGCGTGCGGGCCGAGACGGTCGTGGCCCTCTGCCTGGAACGCGGGCTCGACATGGTCGTCACCATGCTGGCCGTCCTGAAGGCCGGCGGTGCCTATCTGCCGCTGGACCCTGACTACCCCGCGGAACGGCTGGCGTTCATGCTGGCCGACACCGGCGCGCCGGTCCTGGTCACCCACCGCGGGCAGGCCGGAACACCGGCCGTCGAGGGCGGCGCGCGCGTCGTCGACCTCGGCGACCCCGCGACCGCCGAGGCGCTCGCCGCCACCCCCGCCGGACCGCCGGACGTCCACACCGACCCCGCCCAGCTCGCCTACGTCATCTACACCTCCGGCTCGACCGGCAGGCCCAAGGGCATCGGTGTGTGCCACCGCGACGTCGTCACGCTGGTGACCGCAGGCGACTATGTGGCACTCCAGTCCGACGACGTGGTGGCCCAGGCCTCGACGACGTCGTTCGACGCCGCGACGTTCGAGATCTGGGGAGCGCTGGCCAACGGCGGCACGCTGGCCGGCATCGACCGCGACGCCCTGCTGTCGCCGCATGCGCTCGGCGCCGAGCTCGAACGGCTCGGCGTCACCACCTTGTTCCTGACCACCGCCGTGTTCAACCGCCTGGCCGCCGATCATCCGTACGCCGCCCGCGGCCTGCGCCACCTACTGTTCGGCGGCGAGGCCGTGGACCCGCTCAGCGTCCGCAGGATGCTCGCCCTCGGCCGCCCGGGCCGCTTGCTGCACGTGTACGGGCCGACGGAGACGACGACGTTCGCCACCTGGCACCTGGCCCGGCGTGCGGCGCGCGAGGCGGGCGGTACGGTGCCGATCGGACGGCCGCTGGCCAACATGCGGGCCCTTGTGCTCGACCGGTTCCTGCGCCCGGTGCCGGTCGGGGTCGCGGGGGAGTTGTTCCTCGGCGGCGTCGGCGTGGCACGCGGCTACCTCAACCGGCCGGAGCTGGCGGCCGAGCGGTTCGTGGCCGACCCCGTCGCCGGAGACGGCTCCAGGCTCTACCGCACGGGCGACCGGGTCCGCCGCCTCGCCGACGGGAGCATCGAGTTCCTCGGCCGCGTCGACGAGCAGATCAAGATGCGCGGCTTCCGTATCGAGCCGGGCGAGATCGAAGCCGCGCTGCGCGCC
>NZ_JBFAMX010000574.1:0-6605 GCF_040659615.1 Nonomuraea sp. NPDC049784 | reverse complement strand
GGTCAGCATCCGGAGCGGGGCGGTGGTCCCGGTTGTCGGTGGTCACGGGCGGGGCCTGTGCGCGGCGTCGTACGAGACGCGGATGCGCCCCTTCTTCGTCTTCACCGAGGCGATCGTAACGTGTGCCAGCTCCGCCAGGCTGCGTACGTGGGTGCCACCGCAGGGAGCGGCGTGCGCGTCCCCCAGCCGCACGATGCGCCGCCCTTCGCCGTCGTAGTCCGCGGTGACGGGCAGGTCGTCGGCCACCGCCGCCTCCACGTACTCGGCCAGCCGGGCGGCAGCCTTGTCCCGATCGTCCAGGGCGTCCTGCGGCGTGAACTCGATCCGCGCCTGACCGGGGAAGTGCACGCTGCCGGCCATCGTCCAGCCCTCGACGCGCCCGGCCGCCTCGACGAGGTGGCCCGCCGTGTGCAGGGCCGCGTGCAGCAGGCGCAGATCGGCGTCGATCCGGGTGTGGACGGCGTCGCCCACGGCCAGGTCGTCGAAGCCGCCCCGTACCACCACCAGCCCCGTAGCGGGATCGCGGACGGGAGCGGCCTCGCGCTCGCCGACCCAGCCGCGGTCGGCGGGCTGTCCGCCGCCCTGGGGGTGGAAGATGTTGCGCCGAACCGCGACCCACGCCGCGCCGTCGTCGTGCCGCCCCGCCGCCGTCACCTCCGTGGCGAGCTCCATGAGGTACGTGTCCTCGAGGTACGCAGCCAACTGACCGTTGTGTTGAACCATATGTTCATCATATCGAACGTTTAGAGCAGCCCCGCGTCGCGGACCTTCATGGCGACGTGCACCCGGTTGTCCGTCCCGAGCTTGGCGAAGATGCGGGTGATGTTGGCCTTCACGGTCGCCACGCTCACGGACAGGCTTTTCGCGATCTCCGCGTTGGAGCTGCCCCTGGCCAGCTCGATCGCGACCTCCCGCTCGCGTTCGGTGAGCCTGGCCAGCTCCCGCCGCGCCTCCGGCACCTCGGCCGCGTACCTGCCGGTGGCGGCCGCGATCACCTGCTGCGCCACGCTCGGCGACAGCACCGGTTCGCCCCTGGCCACGGTGCGGACGGCCTCGATCATCTTCGGCGGCGGCGTGTCCTTGAGCAGGAAGCCGGCGGCGCCGAGCTGGAGGGCGCGCAGCACCATGTCGTCGGCGTCGAACGTGGTGAGCACCAGGATGCGGGGCGGCGCCGCGCGGCCCAGCAGCAGTTCGATGGTGGTGAGGCCGTCCTGGTGGGGCATCCGGAGGTCCATGAGCACGACGTCGGGCCTGAGGTCGCGGATCACGGCCATGGCCTGCCTGCCGTCGCCGGCCTCGCCCACCAGGTCGAGGTCGGGCTCGCCGCCGAGGATGAGGCGCAGGCCGGTGCGCACCATGGGATCGTCGTCCACGATCACGACTTTGATCATGACCTCAAGCCTCCCACGGCAGCCGGGCGTCGAGGATGAAACGGCCGTTCGCGACGGAGTGGGTGATCGTGCCGCCCGCCATGCGGGTGCGTTCGGCCAGGCCGACCAGGCCCAGCCGGCCGCCGGGGCCAGCCGTCGCGCCGGACGGGGCGGGGTTGCTCACCCGGATGCGCAGCTCCTCGCCTGGACGCCCGCCCAGCTCGGCCCGGACGTGGCTGCCGGGCGCGTGCTTGCGCGCGTTGGTCAGCGCCTCCTGCACGATCCGGTACGCGTGCCGCCCCGTCTGCGTCGGCAGCAGTTCGCGCCCGTCGATGGCGTCGTCCACCTCCACCTGCTGCCCGGCCGCCCGTACCTCCTCGAACAGCGCGTCCAGGTGGGCCAGCGTCGGCTGCGGCGCCTCCATGCCGCCGTCGCGGCGGAGCGTGCCGAGGACGGCGCGCAGCTCGTTCAGCGACTGGTGGGCGTTCTCCTGGATCGCGAGGGCGGTCTCGCGGGTCTGGTCGGGGGACAGGTCCGTACGGTAGGCCAGGCCGCCGGCGAGCATCGCCAGCAGGGAGATCCGGTGCGCGAGGACGTCGTGCATCTCCTGAGCGATCTTGAGCCGTTCCGCCAGCTGGGCCTGCTCGACCCGCTGCCGGTGCGCGGCCTGCTCGGCCTCCCGCTGCATGGCGGCCAGATCGCGGCGCCCGCGCAGGTAGAGGCCCAGGATCGTCAGCCCGCCGAGCACGGCGGCCCCGACCACCCCGTAGGTGACGGTCAGCACGCCGGTGGCGGACCACAGGGTCGACCCGGCCACGCACAGCCAGAACACGACCCCGACCGGTACGCACTGGCGCCACGGCCGGTACATGGCCAGGGAGAGGTAGCAGACGAGGGCGGGACCCAGGGCCGTGAAGGAGTAGACGGTCAGCGCGGCGGTCGCCAGCGCGATCTGCCACGGCCATCGGCGCCGCCACCACATCAGGACGAGCCCGGCCATGCCGAGCGCCATGTCGGTCACCAACCCCATGACCGTGTCCTGGGTCATAGGGGCGCGCCCGGCGGCGAGCGTGATCAGCGCGGCGAAGAAGAACAGCAGAGGCAGGGCGGCGGCCAGGTAACGCAGCGCGATGCCCATCCTGTCGAGGGGTGACGGCTCTTGCACGACCTCAGCCTAGAGACCATCCGGGCGCCGCCTTAGCGACCTGGGTCGATCTCCGTACCGCCCTGGGTCTACATCGGAGGCGATGACGATAGCCCGGGCGCGCGCCTCGCTCGACCCAGGTCCGATGAGGCCGGGCCGCGTTTCCGGTGGACTGAGGTGGTGATCGAATTTCAGCGCGTCAGCAAGGCGTACAAAGGGGTGAAAGCGCTCGACGACGTGTCCTTCACCGTGCGGCCGGGCACCATCACCGGGTTTCTCGGGCCCAACGGGGCGGGCAAGTCCACCGCGCTGCGCATCTTGGCCGGGCTGTGCCGCCCGACCTCCGGTACGGCGACCGTGCTCGGGCGGCCGTACACCGAGTTGGACCGTCCGGGGTTCGACGTGGGCACGGTGCTGGACGCGGGGGCGCAGCATCCGGGCCGCACCGGGCGGGAGGTCCTCACTCTGGGCGCGATGCTGCTCGGCCTGCCGAAGTCGCGCGTGGGCGAGGTCCTGGAGCTGGTGGGCCTGACCGGCAAGGAGGGCAGGCGGGCCGTGGGCGGCTACTCGCTGGGCATGCGGCAGCGGCTCGGCATCGGCCACGCCCTCCTCGGCCGGCCCCGGGCGCTCATCCTCGACGAGCCCGCCAACGGCCTCGACCCCCAAGGGATCCAGTGGATGCGCGGGCTGCTGCGCGACCTGGCCGGGGCGGGATGTGCGGTGCTGCTCAGCTCCCACCTGCTGCACGAGGTGGAGCAGGTGGCGGACCACATCGTGATGATCGGGCGCGGCCGGGTGCTCGCGCAGGGCACGGCCGCCGAGCTGAGCCAGGGCCGCGGCCTCGAACAGACCTTCCTCGAACTGACCGCGAACGCCGACCGGAGCGCCTCATGACCGACACCGCCGCCAGACCCGACCCCACCGCCGCCAGGGGCGCCAACGTGCGTGCCGCCTCGGAAAGCGTCAGCCGCCGTTCCTTCATGACCCTGGTACGGGTCGAGACCCGCAAACTCTTCGACACCCGCAGCAGCAAGATCCTCACCGCGATCCTGGTCACCATCGGGCTCGGGTCCGTGGTCGCCCGCGGCCTCGTCTCGGGCCCTCACTTCTTCACTCTGGCCGGAACGGCCGGGATCGGGTTCGGAACCCTGCTTCCCGTCCTCGCCATCCTCACCATGACCGGCGAGTGGAGCCACCGCACCGCGCTGACCACGTTCACGCTCGAACCCAGGCGCGGCCGCGTGCTGGCGGCCAAGTGCGTGCCGCCGCTGGCCGCGGCCGTGGCGGCCTGCCTGCTCGCGATGCTGGTCGCGGCCCCGGTGACCGCCGTCGTCGCAGCCGCGCAGGGCGTGCCCGCCACCTGGCAGGTCGCGCCGCACACCGTCCTGGGGTGGGTCGCCGCGATGGTGATCCTGACCGCCGAGGGACTGGCCATGGGCCTGCTGCTGCTGAACGCGCCCGCCGCGATCGTGATCTACCTTGCGACCCCCATCTTGTGGAGCGCGGTTGGCCGGCTCGGCCGCGCGGGAGAGGTCCTGGCCGGCTGGCTCGACCTCAACAGCACCACCAACCCCTTGATGAACGGCGACATCTCGGGCGGCGACCTCGCCAGGCTGGCCACGTCGGCGCTGGCCTGGATCGGAATCCCCATGGCCGTAGGCGCTCTGCGCGTGTCCAGGAAGGACATCGGCTGAGGCACTTTACTCGCGAACGTAGATCTTTGTCCGATTCATGGGGTTTCGTTTGCCTTTGTCCGATACCTGCCCGTAGCGTAGTGAGCGTTGCCGGCGAGTGACCTGGACCTTACCCACGTGGAAGGTACCACTCGCCCGGGCTCTGGAATCCGATCCGCTGGACTCCGCAGCGCTCCACGTTGCGACTGTACGGCTCGATGCCCGGCTACGTGCCTCTACGAGCGTACTTGCCCCCGTTGTCGAACAAAGGACTAGTTTACCTATGCCCGCTCGCCTGCGCTCTTACGCCATGCTCACCGCCTCCGTGCTGACGGCCCTCGCCGTTGGTGCGCCCGCGGCGCACGCTGACGCCGACGCCGGCAGCACCACCCAGAAGGCCGTGACCACGCACAAGGCCGTGCTCAAGGGCTCGACCACCGCGTCGTACTTCTGGGACGACTCCTCCGGCCGCGCCGGCGACACCGGCCTGCCCGCCGCCGGCAAGCCCATGCAGAAGGGTCTGGTCGCCAGCCCGAGCTGGCCGCTCATGACCGAGGGTTACGTGATCTACAAGGGTAAGAAGATGCCCTTCTTCGTCGGCGACCGCGGTCCCGGTGAGCCCTCCGGCAGCGGCGTCATGCTCGACCTGGACGCCAAGACGTTCGCCGAGCTGACCGGCGGCAAGTTCAACCCCCACACCCTGGGCGTCGACGGTGTCGACGGCGAGGGCCACATCAAGGTGGACTACGTCGTCACCAAGTGGGGCCACGGCGTCGGCAAGAAGAACTACCCGGTCGCCTTCTCCACCGGCGCCTGGTCCGAGAGCGACGCCAACCCCGTCACCCAGCAGCTGTCGGTGAAGCTCCCCGCCAACTGAGCCCCCTCCGCAAAGGGCGCCCCTGACCAGGGGCGCCTTTTCGCATGCCGGAATGGTCGCGACGATCACGACTCCTGGGAGCCGCGCGGCTGCGAGTCCGGAACGGCGAGCTGATTTGTGACCGTGACGAGCCGCTCACCGGTCCTCCCTGTCGAGGGTCTCTGATTTCACTTTGCCGTCATCCGTATATGTCATGATCCACGGGTTCTCACGGATCTTGTGACAGGAGAAGGATGACTGCATTGGCGCGTCGCGCGCTGCGTGCCGCTCTCGCGGGCGGCCTGGCCGCCGCCGCGGCGATCTGGCCGGCGGGGGTTCCGGCGGAGGCGGCTGCGGCCGCCGCCGTCTCGGTGGACTTCACCAGGCCGGTACGTACGCTGTCCGCCGCCGACTACGGCATCGGCATCACCGGGTACGGCGACGGCTCGTACATCACGAACGACTCCAAGCATCGCGAGCGCCTGCGTACCCTGAAGGCGGGCCGGATGCGGATCGAGCTGCACTACCAGGAGCCGGGCAACCACGCCAGCCCGATCGTCTGCGGCGGGTACAAGTGCGACACGACCGTCTCGGGCGACGCCTGGATCACAGCCATCCGCGACCTGGGCGCCGAGCCGGTCATCATCCTCCAGGTGGACGGCCGCCAGAGCGCCGAGGTCAACCGCGACGACGCGGTCGCCCTCTACCAGCACTTCGCCGCCGCCGGCACGCCGGTGCGGCGGTTCATCCTCGGCAACGAGCTCAATTGCGCCTGCACCCCGGAAAAGCCGGAAATGTTGGCATCTGAGTACAGTCGGCGATTCAACATGATCACCGACGCGCTCGACGCGCAGGACCCGGCGGTGCGCATCGGCGGTCCCGCCACGGCCTGGAACGACCTTTCCTACATCAGGACGTTCCTGGAGGGATCGAAGGACCGCGTCGACTTCCTCGACTACCACGACTACGGCAACGGCTCCGACCCCGTCACCGACGAGGACCTGCTGGGATCCGTCATCCGGGGCTACGAGACGGACCTCAAGGAGGTGAGCGCCCTCGCCGAGTCCGTGCTCGGCCGCAAGATCGACATCCAGATCGGTGAGTTCAACTCCGACTTCGACGACCCCGACGGCCACCGTACATTGGCCCACTTCAACACCCTGTGGGGCGCGGCGGCGCTCGGCCAGATCCTGCACGCAGGGGCCGCCGCCTACCAGTACGGCGACAAGAACGGGCAGCTCGGCCTGACCAGCACGAACGGCGAGGGCGGCATCCAGCGCAGCGAACCACTGCCCATTTACCACGGCATCGGCATGTTCACCGGCGAGGGCCTGTTCAGGCCGTTCGGCACGACCATGGTGCAGGCGACGGCCGACAGCGACCTCCTGCACGTGTTCGCCTCCGACGCGGCCAAGAACGTCGTCCTCGTCAACGTCGGCACCGAGCCGCTGGACACCACGCTCACGTTCACCGGCCTGACGGCGGGCACGGCCGCGATCTGGCAGAGCACCGCCGACGCGTGGACGCCGCACCGCGCCGGCACGGTCACCGTCGCCGGCGGC
>NZ_JBFAMX010000573.1:0-6605 GCF_040659615.1 Nonomuraea sp. NPDC049784 | reverse complement strand
TCCAACGCGGCCAACGTGGCCTCGTACGCCTGGCGGCCACGCATCTGCCACGTGCCGAACCCCAGAAGCGGCATCTCCACATCGCCGCTCAGCTTGTCAGCCCGGAGAAGACCACCGCCCGCCCGGCGGTGGCCATCGTGCGGGCCACCGCGTCCTCGACGCCCTTCCCCGTGCCCAGCTCCTCGCGGAAGCGGGTGACCAGGAGCAGGGCGTAGTCGATGGCCAGGCCGAGGCCCAGGACGGTGACGATCTGGAAGGCGTACGTGGAGACGTCCACCAGCGAGGTGAGCAGGCGCAGGACCGTCAGCGACCCGAACATGGTGAGCAACCCGATCGCCAGTGGCAGCCCCGCCGCGACCGCGCTCCTGAACATCAGCACCAGCAGGATCACGAGGATCGGCAGCGAGATGATCTCCGCGCGGACGACGTCGCCGAGGCTCAGCCGGTTGATCTCCACCGGGAAGACCAGGGGGCCGCCGCGGGTCGCCGTCAGCCCGGGGGCCTCCAGGCTGTCCTTGATCGCGTTGTAGCTCGCCACGCGGTCCTCACCCGCCATCGTGAGCGTCACGTAGGTCGCGTGGCGGTCCTTGGAGACGTACCGCGGGGAGTTCGTCGACCAGTACGTGTGGGCGGCGCCGACCTGACCGACCGGCAGCCGGCCCACGACTGTCCCGACGGCGCTCGCGAACGCGGGGTCGTCGACCGTACGCGTCCTGCTCTCGTACACGACGATCACGTCCACGCCGTCGTGGGCGAACGTGCTCTCCAGCAGCTGGTCGGCGCGGTTGCTCTCGCTGCGCGGGTCGACGAAACCGGCGCCGCCCGTGAACAGGCCCATCGCCGTGCTGCCGAACAGCCCGCCGACGATCATGACGGCCAGCGCCGCCGCCACGATCCACCACCTCCGGCGGACGGCGAACCGGCCTATCGCTGCGAACATCTCGAATCCTTTCCGAAGCGGGCTCAGACCCAGGCCCACTGTGGTCGCCGGGCCGGCACGGGCGCTTCCGCCCCTCGTCTCGGGCCTGCGGCCACTTGGCGGAGCAGGCCCGGCCACTTGGCGGAGCCGCCGCCGACCACCGCCCGCCTAGCATCGGGACGTGCTCAACGGCTGGACGGAACGCGTCTTCGACGACCAGGTGGCCGCCGCGCGCCTGGTGGCGCTGTCAGTGCTGGCCCTCGGTGATCTGAGCCTGCTGCACCGTCCCCAAGGGGTGGCCGACTGGGCGCTGGCGCTCGCGGGGCTGGCCGCGTGCCTGGCGGGCGTCCGCGCGCCGACGGCCGCCACCGCCACGGTGTCCTGGCTGCTCGTCGTGGGCGACGCGATCGGCACCCACGTGGGCATACCGATCAAGGCCATGGTGGCGGTGGCGCTGTTCGAGCTGGCGCTGCGGGGGCGCGGGCGGCGGATCGCCGTCGGGGCCGGGGTGGCGGCGTTCTTCCTGACGCTGCACGCCATGTCGGCGCCGTCGGCCGAGGTGCTGCCGACCCTCTACCGGCTGGCCATCCTGGCGGGGGTGCCGCTGCTGTTCGGGGCGTACGTGCGGCTCATGCGCGAGAACGCCCGCCAGGCCAGGGAGCGCGCCGACGCCGAGGAGCGGCGCCGCCGGTCGGAGACGCTGGCCGCACGGGCCGCGGAGCGCACCGCCATCGCCCGCGAACTGCACGACCTGGTGGCGCATCACGTGTCATCCATGGTGCTCAGGGTCGGGGTCGCCCGGCACGTGCTGCCTGCCGCCGATCCCCGGGTGGCGCAGGTGCTCGACGACCTGCACGCCTCGGGCAGCACGGCCCTGGTGGACCTGCGCCGGCTGGTGGCGGTGCTGCGCGATCCCGCGCAGGTGGCCGGCGGGCCGCTCTTCTCCCTGGTCGATCGGGCGGACCTGCCGAGGGCGCTGGAGGAGGCCGCGGCACGGGTCCGGCAGACGGGGCTCACGGTGCTGACGGAGATCGACCAGGCGGTGGCCGGGCTCGACTCCGTACGCGGGCTGACGGTGCTGCGGCTGGCGCAGGAAGGGCTGGCGAACGAGGCCAAGCACGCGGGAGAGGAAGCAGAGGTACGGATGCGGGTGCGGGTGGCGCAGGGAACGGTCCTGCTGGAGATCGTGGACGACGGAGGCTCCGCGCATCGGGCCGGGCATGGGCAGGGGCAGGGGCATGGGTTGATCGGGATGGCCGAGCGGGTGGAGCTGCTCGGCGGCCGGTTGGAGGCAGGGCCGGCGGGGCACGGCTGGCGGCTGTACGCGGAGCTGCCCGCGCCGGACGTGCCCGCGGCCGACGAGCCGGCGGCTCGGGTGGTGTCCGCGTGATCAGGGTGCTGCTCGCCGACGACCAGAAGCTGGTCCGCGTCGGCCTGCGCATGCTCTGCGAGTCGGACCCCGAGATCGAGGTGGTCGGCGAAGCCGGGGACGGGCGCGAGGCGGTGCAGCTGGCCGGCGAGTCGCAGCCCGACGTGATCCTCATGGACCTGCGGATGCCCGGCGTGGACGGCATCACGGCGACCGAGCGCATCATGGCGGCCCGCCCGTCCAGCCGGGTCGTCGTGCTGACCACGTTCGACGACGACGACCACCTCTACCCGGCGCTGGCCGCGGGCGCGTTCGGGTTCCTGGTGAAGGACTCGCCGCCGGGCGATCTGCTCGCCGCACTGCGCAGGGCGGTGGCCGGCGAGGCGCCGTTCAGCCAGGCCGTGCTGGGACGGCTGGTCGACCAGGCCGTACGCGCGCGCGTGCCGAGGCCTGCGGCGACGCCGAAGGTCCCCGAGCTGAGCCCGCGCGAGCGGGATGTGCTGGCCATGGTGGGCGCCGGGCTGTCGAACCGGGAGATCTCCGAGCGCCTGCACCTGGGGGTCTCGACGGTCAAGACGTACGTGACGAGCCTGATGCGCAAGACCGGCACGCCGAACCGGATCCGGCTGGCCGTGCTGGCCGCGCAGTCGTCAGGCGCTCAGTAGGTCGTGCAGTACGTCGGGTCTGTTGGTGATGATCCCGTCTACCTTGTAGGCCAGCATCCGGCGCATGATGTCCGGGTCGTCCACCGTCCAGGCGAGTACCTTCATGCCGAGGGCGTGCACGCGCCGTACGTACGAGGAGGTCAGCGTGGTGTACGGCGGGTTGATCTGGTCGGCGAACTTGGCCAGCCCCGGCAGCTCGGCCGTGGACGGCGTGCCGAGCAGCCCGATCGGGACGTCGGGCAGCAACCGGTGGAAGGTCCGCATCGACGCCCAGCTGAAGGACTGCACCACCAGCCGCCCGGGCGCGAGCCAGCCTGAATGGCGGCGCAACTCGGCGGCGACGCGGGCCTCGATGCCCGGATAGAGCGCCGGCTCCTTGATCTCCAGCAGGAGCCCCATGCCCGACCCGCTCATCTCGCTCAACGTCTCGCCGAGCGTCGGCACCTTCTCGTCCTTGTACTCGCCGGAGAGCCACGAGCCCGCGTCGAGCTTGCGGATCTGGGCGAGCGTGAGGTCGCCGACCTTCCACGGGGACAGGTCGGGGAAGACCCGTTCGGCGTCGGTGGTGCGGGTCAGGGTCGCGTCGTGCATCAGGACAAGCTGGTGGTCCTTGGTCTCCTGGACGTCGAGCTCGAACATGTCGGCCCGCTGCTTGCCCGCCAGCTCGAAGGCGGCGATGGTGTTCTCGGGGGCGTACGCGGAGGCGCCGCGGTGGGCGACGCCGGTGACGGCGATGGCCGCGTGGGCGGGGGTGGTCAGGACGGTGGTCGAGATCGCGAGGATGACGGCGAGTCGCCTGAGCATGGATCTCCTCGGAGTGTGGAGAGATATACGACTCGACGATGACGAGACCTCGTGACTGCGAGTTGAGGGAAGAGTAACGGAGCGGTGCCCGAGCGATGAGCATTCGACACGCGGGGCACAAAAAGCCGTGGAGGCGAGCCGATTCGGCTCGCCTCCACGGATTGGACAGGGATCAGGCGACGAGCTGCTTGTCGGCCTCCCGCTGGATCAGGTCCTTGTCGGTGATGACCACCGCGTCGGGGATCGCGTCGGGCAAGTCGTCCTCCAGATACCGGACCGGCCGGTAGCGGAAGGCCGCCAGGCCTATCAGCACGGTCACCGCGCCCGCGACGAGGGCGAGCAGGGCGATCCCCCTGCCCTGCGCGGAGCCGGCGATGGGGTTGAAGACGTGCTCGACCAGCGGTCCGGCCAGCAGGAACCCGGCCGGGACCATGGCCCAGCTGAGCATCAGGTTGGTGGCGATGACCCGGCCCTGCAGGTCGAGCCCGACCTTCTGCTGCACGATGGAGAACCAGTGTGCGTTCAGGAGCGCGGTGAGCAGCCCGATGAGGAAGAGCCCGATCGCGGGCAGCGCCGGGTGGGGCGCGATCCCGATGATGGCGAAGGCGACGCCCAGCGCCATGAAGCAGCCGAGGATGCCGTGGGTGCGGCGTGCCAGGCCGCCGGTCACCGTCATGATCGCGCTGCCCACCAGGAGTCCGATGCCGGTCATCGAGAGCGCCACGCCCAGGCCGCGGGTGTCGGTGAGGCTGAGCAGCAGCGGCGTGGACAGGACCTCGACCATGGCGAAGGGGAGGTTCAGGAACGACGTGAACAGGATGATCGCCAGCAGCCCGTGCCTGCGGGAGATGTAGCGCCAGCCGCCTGTCACCTCCTGCCAGAACGACTCCTCCCGCTTCTTGAAGAGCGTGTCCGGGAAGCGGACCGCCAAGGTGACGATGGCCGCGAAAGCGAAGGTGGACAGGTCGATCACGATGATGCCGTGCAGCCCGACGGCGGCCATGAACGCGCCGCCCAGCAGCGGCGCCAGTACGGTCCCCGCCGCCTCCCCCAGCTGGGCCAGGCCGTTGGCTCTGCCGTAGTAGCGTTTGGGCACCAGCTGGGCCACGGCCGCGATGTAGGCGGGCTGGTGGAAGGCGGTGGAAACCGCGCCGATGGCGACGATGACGTAGATGTGCCAGAGCTGGAGCCCGCCCGTCCAGAGCAGGGCGGCCAGCGAGGCGGAGGCGCAACCTGCCGCCGAGTCGGCGGTGATCATGATGACTCTGCGGTTCCAGCGATCCGCCACCGCTCCGGCGATCGGCGCCAGTACGACGGCGGGCAGCAGCGCCATGACCGAGACGATGGCGAACATCGAGATCGACTGTGTCTGCTGGTAGACCCACAGGCCCAGGCCGAACGTGGTCAGTCCGGTGCCGATCAGCGACACCAGCTGGCCGAAGGCCACCAGGAAGAACGTCTTCAGGCTGGCCTGCTGGTAGCTGGGCGGCGGCGCAGCCGGGGACCGGTCACCACCACCGAGGATCTGGGCCAGCTCGGGCGCCTGGTGCTTCTGGAAGTAGTGCCCGGCCTTGGGGATGACCTCCAGCGACACCGTGTCGGAGAAGGTCTCCCACTCGCGGAAGCGCTCCTCGTACAGCTCAGTGGCACGGTCGTTCTCGCCGACCACGCATACCAGCGGTGCCGACAACTTCTTGACGGGCGCCTGGTAGAGGTCGGTGTAGTAGTCCTCGCCCTCCTGGGTGTCGTGGAGGAAGACGCCCATGAGAAAGTCGCGCTCGCGACGGTCCAGCGCTTCGGTGAAGAAGCCCATGGCCCGCAGGAACTCGAGCGCTTGCCGCTTGGAGGTCCACCGCTCCATCGGGAAGATCTTGCGGATCCAGGCGAAGGCCTTGCCCGGCAGGCGGGGCGCGGGAAAGTGCCCGCCGATGACCACCTTCACCAGGTCGACGCCTTCCTCCTCCAGCCTGCGCGCCAGCTGGACGGTGAGCGCGCCGCCCATGCAGTGGCCGTAGAGCGCGAGGGGCCCGTCGACCTTCTCCTTGATCTCCTTGACGCAGCCCTCGACGAGCTCATGGAAGGGCAGCACGGGCTCGCCCGGGTTGCCGGTGTCGTGGCCCGGCGGCTCCAGCGCGAGCATGGAGATGTGCTCGGGCACGGCCGCAGCCAACGGCTGGTAGGTGATCGCGCCGCCGCCCGCGAACGGCACGCAGACCAGGGTCAGCGAGGCCGCTGACCGCGGAGGGGTCAGCTCATGCAATAGGCCGATATTTCGGGATGAGCCGTCGAGTGTGGCGAATGCTCGGATCGTGGGGTTCTTGAAGAGGTCCAGCACGGTTGCCTGGATCCCCGAGTCCCGTACCGCGCGCACGGCCTTGAAGGAGTCGCCGCCCAGCGCGAAGAAGTCGTCGTCGATGCCGATCCCCTTCACGCCCAGGATCGCCGACCAGAGGTCGACCAGCTTGGCCTCGGCCGGTGTCCGCGGCGCCGTGCCCTCAGCGTGCACCTGACTCACCGGCTCGGGCAGCGCCTTGCGGTCCACCTTGCCGTTGGGGGTGAGTGGCAGCTTGTCCAGCAGCACGAACGCCGAGGGGATCATGTAGTCGGGCAGCTTGCGCCGCAGGTACTCGCGCCAGTCGTGCTCGCTGGGGGCGCTCAGGTAGGCCGCGATGCTCTTGTCCTCGTCCGAGCCGCGCACCACCACGGCCGCCTCGCGGACCGCGGGATGCGCCATCAGGAGCGACTCGATCTCGCCCAGTTCGATCCGGTAGCCGCGGACCTTCACCTGCCCGTCGGCCCGGCCGAGGAACTCGATCGAGCCGTCGGCCCGGCGCCGGGCCAGGTCACC
>NZ_JBFAMX010000572.1:0-6614 GCF_040659615.1 Nonomuraea sp. NPDC049784 | reverse complement strand
CGTACGTGCCCGCTCGGCGCCGGATCGCTTGCCGTCGAGTTCGAGGCGCGCCCGCTCGGCGGCCGACAGCTTGCTCTCGACGTCAGGACGGGGCCGCGGCTTGGACTGGTGTGTCGCCCCGAGCCGGCGCGTGCCCGTCTTGGGCCCGGGCTTGGGTACTGCGCGGCGGACGGGCGCACCCCGGCCGGTCTCCTGCTCAGTCGTCAACACGGATCCTCTCTGCCGCCCGTAGCCGGGCCGAGGCCGCCCGCGGGTTGCGGGCGAGCTCTTCTTCGCTTGGGAGCTCGGCTCCCTTCGTCAGCAGGCGGAACCTCGGCTGGTGAGCCGGCAGCGGAACGGGCAGCCCGGGGGGGCTCGTGTCCTTGGTTCGCGCCGTGAGGGCCTGCTTGGTGAGCCGGTCCTCGAGTGAGTGGTAGGAGAGCACGACGACTCGCCCACCGAGCGCCAGCGCGTCGAGTGCCGCGGGGAGCGCCTCCTCCAGGGAGGTCAGCTCCGCGTTCACCTCGATGCGCAGCGCTTGGAAAGTCCTCTTGGCGGGGTTTCCCCCGGTGCGCCGGGTCGCGGCGGGAATCGCCTCGCGCACGATGTCCGCAAGCCGCTTAGTCGAGGTTATTGCCTCTTTAGCCCGTTCCTTAATGATCAGGGCCGCGACACGCGGGGCGAATCGTTCCTCGCCGTAGTCACGCAGAATGCGGATCAGCTCTGCCGCGGAGTAGGTGTTGACCACTTTCTCCGCCGTCAGCTCCTGCTCCGTGTCCATCCGCATGTCGAGCGGCGCGTCGTAGGAGTAGGCGAACCCGCGCTCCGCCTCGTCCAGCTGCGGCGAGGAGACTCCCAGGTCGAACAGCACTCCGTTGACCGTGGTGTGCCCCGCGCGGGCGAGCACCTCGGCCAGATCGCCGGAGGAGGCGTGGACCAGGGTGATCCTGTCCGCGTACGGGCTCAGCCTGCGAGTCGAGTAGTCGATCGCGAAAGGGTCGCGGTCGATCCCGATCAGATGGACCTCGGGAAATGTGGCGAGCAGGGCCTCCGAGTGGCCACCGAGACCGAGGTTGGCGTCGACGACGACCGGTGACGCTCCGGACAGCGCGGGGCCCAGCAGCTCCAGAACGCGCTCGAGCATCACCGGAACGTGACCGCCCGTGCCGGCGTTGTCCTGCATCTCCAACCCCCCTCTCGCGTCCTTGCTCGCGGATGACGCGTATAGATCGATCGCCGGTCACAGAGTCCCCACCCGGTGCCGTCCGGCCAGGTCCCCATCCGCACCCTCTTCGTGGACGCCTGCCATCTGACACCGGGGAAGGTGCATCAGCTGACAGGCAGTGGTTGCGGGTGGAGACCTCGCCGAACGACAGCATCGACGGATCGACCGTGGCTACTACAAGATCCCTGGCAGCACCTCCTCCGACAGATCGGCGAACGCCTGCTCCTGCGCGTTGAGATAGGTGTCCCAGGCCTGCGCGTCCCAGATCTCCAGCCGGGTGTTGGCCCCGATGACCACGCAGTCACGCTCCAAACCCGCGTACTGACGCAGGCTCTGCGGGATCGTGATGCGCCCCTGCTTGTCCGGTTTCTCATCGGACGCGCTGGCGAAGAAGACGCGGCTGTAGTCACGTACCGCCTTGGCGGTGACCGGGGCGGTGCTGAGAGCCTCGGTAATGCGCTGGAACTCCTCCACGGGAAAGACGTAGAGGCATCGCTCCTGGCCTTTGGTGATCACAAGACCCTCCGCCAGCTCCTCACGGTACTTAGCCGGCAGGAACAGCCGTCCCTTGTCGTCCAGACGCGGTTGATGGGTGCCGAGGAACACCGGCCCCACCTCCCGTGCCTCGTGAAGCGCTCAGCGCTGGTGCACCGGGCCCTCCACTGCGCACCACCATACTCCACTTCTCCCCACCGTCAACTGATTCGAACCGTCTTCATCATTGGTTTCCATTGCATTACCGCAGGTCAGCGCGATGGAGCGGGGTGGAGCGGGGTGACCGCCCGGTCAACCCTCATGGGCGTGTCGAGGGTTCAAAAGAGCGCAGTAATAAGGGCCCGCCCCCTTCACGAAGCCCTCGGTGGGGGAAAGTGGAGCGCCCCGAGGGGGTTCGTGTCACGAGATTCGCACTGCTATGCGACAAGAACGGGAACATCGCCAGGGTTCGCTGGAATATCCACAAATGTCGCTCGAGAACCCACAGCGTCGTAGGGTCGTACACACAATGGAAAAGGAATGGCATGGCTCCCGCAATGGCACAGTACGGGACAGCCGTCGCACTTCTCTCATGGAGGCCTGGTGGCAGTAACCCATGATGTCCCTCCCCAGCTCGACGAGCTGGTCTCCACGGCTCACCGGATTCGCAGCGCGATCGAATCGGTGATCGAGGGCAAGAGCGACGCCGTCCGCCTCACGCTCACCGTCCTGCTCGCGGAGGGTCACCTCCTGATCGAGGACGTGCCAGGGGTCGGCAAGACCATGCTGGCCAAGGCGCTCGCCCGCTCCATCGACTGCCCGGTGCGCCGTGTGCAGTTCACCCCGGACCTGCTGCCCAGCGACATCACCGGGGTCAGCGCGTACAACCAGCAGACCAGGGAATTCGAGTTCAAGCCCGGCCCGGTGTTCGCGAACATCGTGGTGGGCGACGAGATCAACCGTGCCTCTCCCAAGACGCAGTCCGCGTTGCTGGAGTGCATGGAGGAGCACCAGGTGACGGTGGACGGCGTGACGTACACGCTGGACTCGCCCTTCATGGTGATCGCCACGCAGAACCCCATCGAGATGGAGGGCACCTATCCCCTGCCCGAGGCGCAGCGCGACCGCTTCACCGCGCGCGTCGCGATGGGCTACCCCGAGCCGCACGCCGAGCTGGAGATGCTCGACGTGCACGGCGGCACCTCTCCGCTGGACAAGCTGGAGCCGGTGGCGACGACGGCCGAGGTGCGCGCCCTGATCGAGGCCGTACGCGGCGTCTACGTCTCCCAGGCGGTCAAGAAGTACGCCATCGACCTCGTCGTGGCCACCCGCCACTCCCCTGACCTGCGGCTGGGCGCCTCGCCCCGGTCCACGCTGCAGCTCGTGCGGGCCGCCAGGGCGCACGCCGCGCTGGCCGGTCGCGACTACGTCATCCCCGACGACCTGCAGGACCTGGCCATCCCGGTGCTCGCGCACCGGCTGCTGCCCAGTGTCGAGGCCCAGGGGCAGCGCCGCCTGCCGGAGCAGGTGGTGACCGACCTCATCAGGCGCGTGCCGGTGCCGGAGACGCGAGGCCGTTAATGGATCCGCAGCGTAGCGAGGACATCCATCGACGGCACGAATTGAGTGGGGCACGGTGAGGGCCGGACTGCGGGCGCTGACCTCCAGGGGCAGGTCGTTCCTCGCGTCCGGGATCGCGGCGCTGCTGATGGCGATCATCCTGGGAGAGAACGACCTGTTCAGGATCGGGGTGCTGGTGACGGCGCTGCCGCTGCTCGCGGCGATGGTGGTGGCGCGCACGCGCTACCGGCTGAGCTGTGCCAGGCGCCTCGACCCGCCCAGGGCGGAGGTGGGCGGCGAGGCCACCGTGACCCTGCGGCTGGAGAACGTCACCAGGCTCCCGACCGGCCTGCTGCTCATCGAGGACACCGTTCCTTATGCGCTGGGCGTGCGGCCCAGGTTCGTGCTGGACCGCGTCGAGTCGCGGGGCGTGCGGGAGATCGACTACCGGGTGCGCTCTGACCTGCGCGGCCGTTACACGATCGGCCCGCTGTCGGTTCGCATCGCCGACCCGTTCGGGCTCGTCGAGCTGACGCGCTCGTTCACGATCAGCGACACGCTCGTGGTGACGCCGCACGTGGCGGCGCTGCCCCACGTACGGCTGTCGGGTGAGTGGACGGGCGGCGGCGACAGCCGTACCAGGAGCGTGGCGGCTGCCGGCGACGACGACGTGGCGCCGCGCGAATACCGGCAGGGCGACGACCTGCGGCGGGTGCACTGGCGCTCGACGGCCCGCCACGGCGAGCTGATGGTGCGCCGCGAGGAGCAGCAGTGGCAGAGCCGCGGCGCGCTCCTGCTGGACACCCGCAGGTACGCGCACCGCGGCGAGGGCCCGCGCTCGTCGTTCGAGGCGGCGGTCTCGGCCGCGGCCTCGATCGGCGTGCACCTCGCCCACGAGGGCCTCGGCCTGCGGCTGGTGACCGACCAGGGGGCAGAGCACCTGACGGACACCGGCCTGAGCTGGTCGCTGCTCGACACCCTCGCCGTGATACGGCACAGCCCGGCCCGCTCGCTGGAGATGGGCGTATCGGCCCTGCGCCAGGGCGGCGGCGACGGGCTGATCGTGGCCGTGCTCGGCGATCTCGATCCGGAGGAGGCAAGGGAGCTGGCCAGACTGAGGCACAGCGGCATCACCGGAGTGGCGGTCATGCTCGACGTGAGCACGTGGGACGGCGGCGACCGGGCGGCCGCGGAGAACCATCAGGCCGTCCAGACGGTCCTGGCCGGGTACGGCTGGCGCATCGTGCGACTGCCCGCGGGCACCTCGATCGCCTCCGTCTGGCAGGACGCCGCCAACCGCGGCAGATACGCGCTCAACCCGGCGGGAGGCGCGGCATGAGGGCGACCACGGCCGCAGGAGGTGCGACATGAGGCTGACGACCGCCTCCGGGGTGGCCTCGTTCGCCGCCGCGATCCTGCTCTACCCGCTCTTCCAGGGCGGCGCCTGGTTCTGGACGTCACTGGGCGCCGTGCTCGCCGTGATGGCCGCCGGCCTGCTGAGCAGCCGGCTGTCGCTGCCCGCGTGGGCGGCGCCGTTAGCTGCGGTGGTCGCGACGTGGATCTACCTGACCGCGGTCTTCGCCGCCGGCAAGGCGTGGGTGCTGGTGGTGCCGACCAAGGAGTCGGTGGCGGAGCTGGGCAGGCTGCTCGGCGTCGGCTGGGCCGACATCCAGCGCTTCGCCGCTCCTGTGCCGACGACGGACGGCATCACGCTGCTGACCGCCGGCGGCGTGGCGCTGATCGCGATCTCCGTGGACCTGCTGGCCGCGCGGCTGCACCGGGCGGCACTGGCCGGGCTGCCGCTGCTGGCGCTGGCCACCGTGCCGGCGACGATCCTGCCCGACCCGATCAGCTGGCCCGCGTTCATCCTGGCGGCGCTCGGGTTCGTCAGCCTGCTGATCGCCGACGGCCGCGAGCGGGTGGGCCACTGGGGCAGGGCCGTGCTGGTACGGCGCACGCGTGCGGCCACCTCGCAGCCCGCGACGCCTTCCCGGGCGGACACCAGCGGCCTGCGGCTGTCGGGCAAGCGCATCGGGTTCGCCGCGATCGCGCTGGCCGTGCTGGTGCCGGCGCTGCTGCCGGCGATGGAGCCGGTGTCGTTCTTCACGTTCGGCGTGGGCGGCAGCGGCCCGGGCAAGGGCAACTCGATCAGCATCCCCAACCCGATCGCCAACTTGAAGGGCCAGCTGGAGCTGCCGGAGCGGCGGGTGGTCCTCACCTACAAGAACAACGACGACAAACCTCGCTATCTACGGATCTACACGCTCGACACGTTCGACGGTCAGCAGTTCGGCATGACCGAGCCGAAGGGGGCACCGCAGAACAGGACGGACAACGGCCCGCTCCCCGCGCCGCCCGGCCTGGGCCGGCAGCCGAAGATCGACAACGTGGTCACGAACGTCCAGATCAGCGACGAGATCGAGAAGTTGCAGTTCCTGCCGCTGCCGTACCCGCCCAAGCAGATCCAGGTTGACGGCGACTGGCGGGCCGACGTGGACACGCTCATGGTCTTCTCCACCCGCGACGAGGCCGCGGGCCTGGAGTACGAGGTGGCCACGAGCGAGCCGGAGCCGACGGCGGACCTGCTGGAATCGCTCGGCGGGACCCGGCCGAGCACCGATCCCCGCTACCTGAAGCTGCCGGACAACCTGCCTCCCGAGATCGCCGAGCTGGCGGCCTCGCTGACCGCGAGCGCCAAGACGGACTACGACGCGGCGGTGAAGCTGCAGCAGTTCTTCACCAAGGACGGCGGCTTCACCTACAACCTGCGCACGCAGGGGCACAGCAACTCGGCGCTGCGGGACTTCCTGCTGCGTGACCGGGCGGGCTACTGCGAGCAGTTCGCCGCGTCGATGGCGGTGCTGGCCAGGCTGGTGGGCATCCCGTCGCGGGTGGCCATCGGCTACACGGGCGGCACGAAGGTCGGCGACCGGTGGCAGGTCGGCACGAACGACTCCCACTCCTGGCCCGAGCTGTATTTCGAGGGCGTGGGCTGGCTGCCGTTCGAGCCCACTCCCGCCGGGTCGCTCGGTCAGGGCAGCGCGCGCGTACCCGAGTACACGCAGCCCAGGCCACGGGCCACGGGCGAGGCGACGACGCCGACGCCGGGCGCGACCACCTCGTCCGCGGACGAGCCCATCGGCCCGCAGACCCGGCGTAACCCCCGTGAGCTGGACCGCGAGGGCCTGGTCGCCACCGGCGGGCTGCCGCCGGACGACTCCATGCCGCTGATCGGCAAGATCGGCATCGGCGCGGGGGCGCTGCTCCTTGTGCTGCTGATCCCCGCCGGCATGCGGCTGATCACCAGGAACCGGCGCGTGCGCACTCTGGGCTGGAAGGTGTCGGCGCCCGCCGACGATCTGACGGCCGCGATGGT
>NZ_JBFAMX010000571.1:0-6629 GCF_040659615.1 Nonomuraea sp. NPDC049784 | reverse complement strand
GCCCGGGCCCGTGCACGCGGGCATGGACTTCGCCGCCAACACCCACGTCATCGGGCTGGCCGGGCGCACGTTCGCGACCGTCGAGGCGGGGGCGTTGCCGTACGAGCTGAGCTACGAGCTCGACACCATCGGCGCGTGCGACTTCGGCGGCGGCCTGCCCGGCGGGTACGCCGCGCACACCCACCTCCACCCGGCCACCGGCGAGCTCCACGCGCTGGCCTACTTCTTCGGCTGGGACCACCACCAGCACATCGTGATCGACCCCGAGGGCACGGTCACGCAGGTCAGGAACATCCCGATCGCCGATGCCCCGATGCTGCACGACTTCGCCCTCACCGAGCGGTACGTGGTGATCTACGACCTGCCGGTCACGTTCAGCATGCACCACGCGCAGAAGGGCTCTCCGCTGCCGTACGCCTGGAACGACGCCCACGGCGCCCGGATCGGGCTCCTGTCGCGCCAGAGCGGCGACGTGCGGTGGGTGGAGGTCGACCCGTGCTGGGTCTTCCACACGCTGAACGCCTACGACGACGGCGAGGAGGTCGTCGTGGACGTGGTCCGCCACCCCAAGCGGTTCGTGGACAGCCGGCTCGACCAGGGCGGCCTGCCGACGCTCGACCGGTGGCGGATCGACCCGGCCGGCGGCAAGGTCCGCGAGACGCGGCTGGACGACCGGTCGCAGGAGTTCCCGCGCATGGATGAGCGCCGTACCGGCCGGCCGTACCGCTACGGCTACACCGCGGTCGGCGGCGACCTCGACGGCGTGCTCACGCCGGGCGACACCGAACTGGAGGACCTGCCCGACGAGGCGTTCGAGAACACCCTCATCAAGCACGACCTGGAGCGGGGGACACAGGAGCCCCGGCAGTTCGGGCGCGGCGCGTACGTGGGCGAGCCGGTGTTCGTGGCCTCCGGGGAGGCCGAGGACGACGGGTACGTGCTCTCCTTCGTCAACAACCCAGCCCGCGGAGCGGCCGACCTGATGATCCTGTCGGCGCAGGACTTCACCGGCGAGCCGGTCGCCATCGTGCACCTGCCCGCCAGGGTGCCGCTCGGCTTCCACGGGAGCTGGATCGCCGATTGAGCCGGACACGGTACTCTCTCTTGGTGATGCGGTGACGGGATCGAACGCATCCGGGCCGGTCCACCCAAACGGCGAGGACCTGGTGTCTGCTGGAAAGCTCGTGAAGAGGGAGAGGCCGTGACCGGTCTGGTCGTCGCCATGGACGGCCCTTCGGGGTCGGGTAAGTCGAGCGTGTCGCGCGGAGTCGCCAGGGCGCTGAGCCTGCGCTACCTCGACACCGGGGCGATGTACCGCGCGATGACCTGGTGGATGGTCCGGCAGGGCGTCGACCTGGCCGATCCCGCCGCCGTGGCGGCCCGCTGCGGCGAGCCTCGCATCGACTCCGGCACCGACCCCGACGGCCCCACGATCCACGTCGACGGCGTCGACGTGGCGGGGCCGATCAGGGAGGCCGAGGTGACCGGAGCGGTCTCCGTCGTGGCCGCCGTTCCCGAGGTCCGGGCACGCCTGGTCGCGCTCCAGCGGGAGATCATCGGCGCCGGTGACATCGTGGTCGAGGGCCGCGACATCGGCACGGTCGTCTGCCCCGAAGCCACTGTCAAGGTCTACCTGACGGCCAGCGCGGAGGCCCGTGCCACGCGGCGCAACGCCGAGCTGGCCGGCTCGACGGTGGAGGCGCAGCAGGAGGCCATGGCCAGGCGTGACACCCTGGACTCGACACGTAAGACGGACCCACTCTCGATGGCGGATGGCGCCGTCGAGCTCGACACCACTCCGCTTTCGCTTGAAGAAGTGATAGCTGAGGTGTTGAGGCTGGTTAAAGAGCGCACCTGAGGCTTTCAGGTGCGGTACTCACATTAAGGAAATCAATCGTGCCAACGGGGGATTGGGTCGAGGCCGACCTCGAAGAGCTTGAGATCACCGAGCACGGCGACACCACGCCGCTGCCGGTCGTCGCCATCGTGGGGCGGCCGAACGTCGGCAAGTCCACGCTGGTCAACCGCATCATCGGCCGCCGCGAGGCGGTCGTGGAGGACGTGCCGGGAGTTACCCGTGACCGGGTCACGTACGACGCCAACTGGCGCGGCCGCAGCTTCACCGTGGTCGACACCGGCGGATGGGACCCCGAGGCCACGGGGATGAACCTGCGCATCGCCGAGCAGGCCCAGGTCGCCGTCGAGCTGGCTGACGTGATCGTGTTCGTCGTGGACGCGACCGTGGGCGCGACCGACGCCGACGAGGTCGTGGGCTCGGTGCTGCGGCAGTCCGGCAAGCCGGTCATCCTGGCCGCCAACAAGGTCGACAACCAGCAGCTCGAGCTGGAGGCCGCCGCGCTGTGGTCGCTGGGGCTCGGCGAGCCGTACCCCGTCTCGGCTCTGCACGGACGGTCCAGCGGCGACCTGCTCGACGTGGTGCTCGACGCGCTGCCCGAAACGCCTGCTGTCAGCTTCGAGCATGAGCGCGGCCCGGCCCGCGTCGCGCTGCTCGGCAAGCCCAATGTCGGCAAGTCCTCCCTGCTCAACAAGCTGGCGGGGGAGGAGCGGGTGCTGGTCGACCCCATGGCCGGCACCACCCGCGACCCGGTGGACGAGCTGATCGAGCTGGGCGGGCGCACCTGGCGCTTCGTCGACACGGCCGGCATCCGTCGGCGCGACCGCGAGCTGCAGGGAGCTGACTACTACGCGGCCATGCGCACCCGGGCGGCGCTGGAGCGCACCGAGGTGGCGATCGTGCTCATCGACGCCAGCGAGGCGCTCACCGAGCAGGACCTGCGCATCATCGGCCTGGTCATCGAGTCGGGGCGGGCGATGGTCGTGGCGTTCAACAAGTGGGACCTGGTCGACGAGGACCGCCGCTACTACCTGGAGAAGGAGATCGACCGGCAGCTCGTCCGCACTCCGTGGGCGCTGCGGGTCAACATCTCCGCCAAGACCGGCAGGCACGTCGACCGGCTGGTGCCCGCTCTGGAGAAGGCGCTCGACTCGTGGTCCACCCGGGTTCCGACGGCGCGGCTCAATGCCTTCCTGACGGAGCTGGTGCAGCAGACGCCGCCGCCGGTGCGGGGCGGGAAGCAGCCCAAGATCCTCTTCGCCACGCAGGCCTCCGTGGAGCCGCCGAAGTTCGTGCTGTTCACGTCCGGGTGGCTGGAGGACACGTATCGGCGCTTCATCGAGCGACGGATCCGGGAGGAGTTCGGGTTCGCGGGGTCGCCGATCGAGGTCACGATGAAGATCCGGGAGAAGCGCGGCGCCAAGAAGGACAAGTAATGGCTTTGCCGTTGCCGGGCACGTAGGATCTACGGCAACGCGTCGACGGAGACGAGTAACCAGCGGATCCGCAGGGGTCCAGAGAGCCGCCGGTAGCTGCGAAGGCGGTCCCGTGCTCCGCTGGTGAAGACACTCCTGAGTGCGGGGAGGCAATGCCCCGCCGGTCTGACCCCCGTCATCGGGTCGTGGAGGCCGCCTCTTCACGAGGTGGCGAAAGTGCGGTGGCACCGGGAGTTCCCTTCTCCCCCGCACTCCCAAGGGGTCATGCAATTCCTTATGAGGAGCTGTAATGATCTCTCGTGTCTTGTCGGCGGAGCTCGCTGAGCACGCCGGGCAACGAGTGACGATCGCCGGCTGGGTTCATCGCCGCCGGCAGCTGAAATCCGTGTCCTTCCTCGTCGTCAGGGACCGTACCGGCCTCTCCCAGGTGGTGGCCGCGCGCGAGCTCCCCGGCGAGGAGAGCGTCGTCGAGGTCACCGGCACCGTGAAGGCCAGCCCGCAGGCGCCCGGGGGCGTCGAGCTGGTGGAGCCGGAGATCGAGGTGCTGTCGGAGCCGTGTACGACTCCGCCGTTCGACCTGTACCGGCCCGTCGTGCCGGCCGGGCTGCCGACGATCCTCGACCACGCGCCCGTGGCGCTGCGGCACCCGCTGCTCAGGGCGCCGCTGGAGATCTCGGCCGCGAGCGTGGCCGGGTTCCGGGAGGCGCTCGACGGGCTCGGGTTCACCGAGGTCCACACCCCGAAGATCGTCGCCTCGGCCACCGAGTCGGGCGCGAATGTCTTCGGCATCGACTATTTCGGCAGGCCCGCCTACCTGGCGCAGTCGCCGCAGTTCTACAAGCAGGCGATGGTGGGGGTGTTCGAGCGGGTGTACGAGGTCGGGCCGGTCTTCCGTGCTGAGCCGCACGACACCGTACGCCATCTGGCCCAGTACACCAGCCTCGACGCCGAGCTGGGCTTCATCCGGGACCACCGGGACGTGATGGCGGTGCTGCGGGAGGTGGTGGCCGGCATGCTGGAGTCGGTACGGCGCCGCGCCTCCGCCGCCGTCGAGCTTCTCGGGGCCGTGCTGCCCGAGGTGCCCGCCGAGATCCCGGCCATCCATTTCGCCGAGGCACAGGAGCTGACGGGCTCGCCGGAGCCGGACCTGTCGCCCGCGCAGGAGCGATGGCTGTGTGAGTGGGCGGCGCGGGAGTACGGGTCGGAGTTCCTGTTCGTCACCGGGTATCCGATGTCCAAGCGGCCGTTCTACACCCACCCCGATCCCGCACGGCCCGGGTACTCCAACGGGTTCGACCTGCTGTTCCGTGGGCTGGAGCTGGTGACGGGCGGTCAGCGGCTGCACCTCCACGCGGACTACCTGGCGGCGCTGGCCGCCCGGGGGGAGGGCCCGGAGGCGTACGAAGGGTACTTGCAGGCGTTCCGGTACGGGATGCCGCCGCACGGCGGGTTCGCGCTCGGGCTGGAACGGTGGACCGCTCGGCTGACAGGCACCGCCAACATCCGTCAGACCACCGCCTTCCCTCGCGACCTGCACCGGCTCTCGCCATAGGCCCTTACGGCGCACGACCTGGGTGTGTCGCCTCGACACGCAATTCACCGTTCACTAGAAAGGATCAAAGCCAGGACCTGGGGGAATGACGTAGATCGGGGCGCGGATGAACCGGCTCACCACTAGGTGGCCCTGGTATGTCTCGCTCGTACCGGTCGCCCTGATCGCGACGGGGATCTTCGTCAACATCCTGTCTCCGCATGACTATTGGGGCGACTACCAGCTGGGGGCCGCGGTCGTGCTGGCCGGAGCGCTGCTCTCGCTACGGCACACGATCGCGGTCGGAGCGGCCCTCGTCCTGGCCGAGCTGGCGCTGTTGATCAAGGACGGTTACTTCGGTCATCCTCCCGGCACGTTCTCGTTGCTCAACGCGGTGTTCACGGCGCTCGTCGGCCTCGGGGTGAACGTCGTGGTCGCTCGCCATGAGCGCCGGCTGGAAGCGGTGCGTTCCGTCGCTGAGGCCGCCCAGCGTGCCGTGCTGCCCACACCGCCCGCATACGTCGGCCGGCTGGCCATCGCCGCCGCCTACAGGCCCGCGCAGTTCGAGGCACTGATCGGCGGAGACGCGTACGCCATACAGGACACGCCGTACGGCACCAGGCTGCTGATCGCCGATGTGCGAGGCAAAGGCCTGGGCGCGGTCGGCACGGTGTCCGTACTGCTGGGCGCGTTCCGGGAGGCGGCGGACCAGGCACCCGACCTTGTGGTGCTGGCCGAGCGTATGGAGCGCGCGCTGGTCAAAGAGGCCTCGTCGCGCGAGGAGGACATCCGGATGGAGGGGTTCGTCACGGCCGTGCTCGGTGAGATCACACTGGGCGCGGACCGCGTGCGGCTGCTGAACTACGGCCACCCCTCGCCGTATCTCATCGAGGGCGACACGGTGTCCTCGCTGGATCCAGGCGAGCCGAGCCTTCCCCTGTGCATGAGCAGCCTGGGTGCGCCGCAGCCAGAGCCGGAGGACTGGCCGTTCCCGATCGGGGGCACGCTCCTGCTGGTCACCGATGGAGTGACGGAGGCCCGAGACCGTTCCGGGACCTTCTACGAACCGGCGCGACTCGGCGGCCAGGGCCCGTTCCGGCAGCCGGACGAGGTGGTCGAGGCCCTGGTACGTGATGTCGAGCGCTGGACCGGCGGTCCGCGCGATGACGACATGGCGATTCTTGCGATCACCCGGCGCGCCGGCGGGCCGGCCGGCCCGTGAATCCGATCGCCACGGAACCCGGGGCAGCTGTCCGGCGGGCCTCCTGCGTTATGGCGTCACCGGGCCTTCGGTGGCGGAAGCCTGGATGGCCGCCGTGAGCGTGAGGCTCCCGGCCGGGACCCAGCCTTCCACCTGGCTCACGTCCCGAGCGCCCGCGATGCCCCACGAGCCGAAGCCGGTGTGGCTGATGTCCATGTCCGTTGTGCCAAGTTTCATGGCAAGGATGCTGCCGGACCCGGCGGTGGTTACGCAGGGCACGGGCTTACCTGGGTTCGCGGGAACCACCCTGGGACCGCGGGGGGCGGGGCATCAGCAGCGCCACGGCCGCGCCGAGCAGGCAGATGAACGCCGTGACCAGGAACATCTCCGTGTACTCCGTGTGCAGCGCCGCCTGCACCTTCGCGGTGTACTCGGCCAGTTTCCGCTGGTACGTCACCGTGTCCACACCGAACGGGAGGGGCGTGTCCAGGTGGGCGGTCAGCGACTGGAACCGGTAGAACCCCCACGCCGACACCGCCGCGATGCCGATCAGCATGCCCATCATCCTGGCCACCACGACCGCCGCCGACGCCACGCCGTGCTGGG
>NZ_JBFAMX010000570.1:0-6637 GCF_040659615.1 Nonomuraea sp. NPDC049784 | reverse complement strand
GCCGCACGCGCCGACGTGGGTGGCCGTCTGTCATGGCCGGTCGTGAAGGCTCACGGGCGGGTCGCCGTGACGACGCGCATTCTGGGCCGGCTCCGTGGCTGCTCTGACCGTCGCATCCGGCTGTCGGTTCGTCGGCCATGGGCGAGTGCGGTTCGAGAGGTATGCCGTCCCGAGGCTTCTCCAGGGACCCCTGCCAAAGTGTGGTCCGCACCTTCGGCTACGGCGCGAGGGCGGTCGGCCGGCCGGTGGGAGGGGCCACCGGGTGGCGTTCCGGGGCCGGAGACCGCGGTGGCCGATTTCCCGTCCGAGCAGTCTGCACCGGTGGCGGTGACGGGTTGCGACGGGTGGTGTGGCTCAGTCCTTGGCGGGCTTGCGGGGAGTGAACAGGTCCGTTGTCGGCTTTGGGGCCGGGGCCTGGGCGGGTTCGAACGGAGCGCGGTACTCGGGCTCGGGCTCCGGCTTCTCCGTCTCCTCGGCCGCCAGGGTGCGCTGGGCGCGGCGGACGCGGGCCACGCGGAGGGTGAGCAGGGCGAGGGCGGCGAGGGCGGCCACGGCGATGTAGAGCCAGGCGGCCCACGTCTCCGACAGCGGGTCCCGGTAGAGCGACGATGCGTAGGGGAGGCCGGCGGAGAAGTTGTCCAGGGTGATGTCGGCCAGGTCCGCGGGGCCGCGCTCGGCCGGAGGGGTGCGCAGGGTGGCACCGATCATGATCGACGATCCCACGATCTGGCCCGCGGCCACGGCGCCGCCCGCGTACAGGGCCGCCACGGGGACCAGGACGACGCTGCGGGGGCGTACCGCGCCTATCGCCAAGGAGATGATCAGGGCGATCGCGAGGGACGAAGCGAGCGAGAGAGGATGTCCGTTCCCGAACGTCGCGACGGCGACGGGAAGGCGGGTCTGGAACAGGACGGCCGCCCCCAGAGCGGCCGCGCAGACCAGTGCGGCGAGTAGCCCTGCGACTAGCCCGGGCAGCAGGCCGGACCGCTTATGTGACATCTCAGCCCCCAGAGAATGCACGAATTTACATCGATGAGTCGGGCACTTTACTCGAACGTCGCAAAACGTGCCTCCTGAACGCCGATTCAGAGTGGGTACCTCTAGTGGTCTAAACCAATTTCAGTCCGATAAGGTTCGTGGTTGAGGTTTCAGCCCGCCATCTGGTTTCGAGGAGATCGGTTCCCGTGAGCATCCGCGTAGGCGTCAACGGCTTCGGCCGCATCGGTCGCAACTTCTGGCGCGCTGTCGCCGCCAGCGGCAAGGACATCGAGATCGTCGCGGTCAACGACCTGACCGACAACGCGACGCTCGCTCACCTGCTGAAGTACGACAGCATCCTGGGCCGCCTGCCGTACGAGGTGAAGGCCAACAGCGACGAGATCATCGTCGACGGCAAGGCGATCAAGGTCTTCGAGGAGCGCGACCCGGGCAAGCTGCCCTGGGGCGACCTCGGCGTCGACGTGGTCGTGGAGTCGACCGGCCTGTTCACCGACGCCAACAAGGCCAGGGTGCACGCCGAGAACGGCGCGAAGAAGGTCATCATCTCCGCCCCCGCGAAGAACGAGGACGTCACGATCGTCCTCGGCGTCAACGAAGGGGCCTACGACCCGGCCAGCCACACGATCATCTCCAACGCCTCCTGCACCACCAACTGCCTGGCGCCGATGGCCAAGGTCCTCCACGACACCTTCACCATCGAGAAGGGTCTGATGACCACCATTCACGCGTACACGCAGGACCAGAACCTTCAGGACGGCCCGCACAAGGACCTGCGCCGCGCCCGCGCCGCCGCGCTCAACGTGGTGCCCACCTCCACCGGTGCCGCCAAGGCCATCGGCCTGGTCCTGCCCGAGCTCAAGGGCAAGCTCGACGGCTTCGCCATGCGCGTGCCGATCCCCACCGGCTCGGCCACCGACCTCACCGTCGACGTGAGCCGCGACGTCACCGTCGAGGAGGTCAACGCCGCGGTCAAGGCCGCCGCTGAGGGTCCGCTCAAGGGCATCATCAGCTACACCGAGGACGAGATCGTCTCCTCCGACATCGTCACCGACCCGGCCTCGTGCATCTTCGACGCCGGTCTGACCAAGGTGATCGGCAACCAGGTCAAGGTCGTCGGCTGGTACGACAACGAGTGGGGCTACTCCAACCGCCTCGCCGACCTGATCGAACTGGTCGGCCGCGGTCTCTGATCCCACGGCACCCCGCGAGGGAGCGCCGTTGCCTGGACTGAGGAGCGCAGGGAGCGTAGCGACCGGAGTGACGAGGGAAGGCAACGGCTCCCCAGCGACCGAGCTGCCTCCACGGAGTGGAGGCCATGAACAGGAGCATGAGCATGCGCACGCTCGACGATCTCGACGTTAAGGGGCGGCGCGTGCTCGTGCGCGCCGACCTCAACGTCCCCCTCGACGGGGAGACGATCACCGACGACGGCCGCATCCGGGCGTCGGTGCCGACGATCAAGACGCTGGTGGAAGGTGGCGCCAAGGTCGTCGTCTGTGCCCACCTGGGCAGGCCCAAGGGCAAGGTGGATCCGAAGTACTCGCTCAGGCCGGTGGCCAGGCGCCTGGGCGAGCTGCTCGGCGAGGAGATCGCCTTCGCCACAGACGTGGTCGGCGACAGTGCCCGTAGCACGGTTGAAACGCTCCAGGACGGCCAGGTGGCGCTGCTGGAGAACCTGCGCTACGAGCCGGGCGAGGAGTCCAAGGACGACGCCGAGCGGGCCGCGTTCGCGGAGAAGCTGGCCGGGCTGGCCGAGCTCTACGTGGGCGACGGGTTCGGCGCGGTGCACCGCAAGCACGCCAGCGTCTACGACGTGCCCAAGCTGCTGCCGCACGCGGCGGGCGGCCTGGTCGTGGCCGAGGTCGAGGTGCTGAAGAAGCTGACCGAGAGCCCCGAGCGGCCCTACGCCGTGGTGCTGGGCGGTGCCAAGGTCTCCGACAAGCTCGGCGTCATCGCCAACCTGCTGACCAAGGTCGACCGGCTGCTGATCGGCGGCGGCATGGCGTACACGTTCCTCAAGGCCCAGGGCTACGAGGTCGGCAAGTCGCTGCTCCAGGAGGACCAGCTCGACCAGGTGCGCGGCTTCCTGAATGAGGCCGTCGAGCGCGGCGTCGACCTGGTGCTGCCCGTCGACATTCTGGCGGCGGTCACGTTCGCGCCGGACGCCGAGCACGACGTGGTCGAGGCCACCGCGATCCCGGCCGACCGGGAGGGTCTCGATATCGGGCCCAAGACGCGCGAGCTGTTCGCCTCCAAGCTGGCCGACGCCAGGACCGTCTTCTGGAACGGCCCCATGGGCGTGTTCGAGTTCGACGCGTTCTCCGGCGGCACCAGGGCGGTGGCCGAGGCGCTGATCGCCCGTACGAGCAGCGAGGACGCCTTCACCGTGGTGGGCGGCGGCGACTCGGCGGCCGCCGTACGGAAGCTGGAGCTCCCCGAGGACGGTTTCTCCCACATCTCCACCGGTGGCGGGGCCAGCCTCGAATACCTTGAGGGCAAGACCCTTCCCGGACTCGCGGCGCTGGAGGACTGAGCTACCTATGAGCACGCGGAAGCCGCTCATCGCCGGCAACTGGAAGATGAACCTCAACCATCTCGAGGCCATCGCGCTGGTCCAGAAGCTCGCCTTCGCACTCAACGACAAGGACTTCGACAAGGTCGAGGTCGCCGTCCTGCCGCCGTACACCGATCTGCGCAGCGTGCAGACGCTGGTCGACGGTGACAAGCTCAGGATCGAGTACGGGGCGCAGGACCTGTCGCAGCACGACGCGGGAGCCTACACCGGTGAGATATCGGGCGCCATGCTGGCCAAGCTCGGCTGCACGTACGTGGCCGTCGGCCACTCCGAGCGCCGGCAGTACCACGACGAGGACGACGACCTGGTCAACGCCAAGGTGCAGGCCGCCTACCGCCATTCGATCACCCCGATCCTCTGCGTAGGAGAGGGCCTGGCGGTGCGCCAAGAGGGCGGCCACATCGCGCACAGTCTCGGTCAACTCGACGGCGCGCTGCGCAAAATCACCGCCGAGCAGGCAAAATCGATAGTGGTGGCCTACGAGCCGGTGTGGGCGATCGGCACCGGCGAGGTGGCCACCCCGGAGGACGCCCAGGAGGTTTGTGGCGCGCTGCGAGTGAGACTCGCTGAGCTCTACGACTCCGAAGTGGCCTCCGGGGTCCGTATCCTTTACGGAGGCTCGGTCAAGTCAGGCAATATCGCGGGGATCATGGCTCAACCCGATGTCGACGGCGCGCTCGTGGGCGGCGCCAGCATCGACGCCGGGGAGTTCACGAAGATCTGCCGTTTCTACGATATGCCGGGCTAACTGAGCCGTTCTGGGGGTGCGACTTGACAGCAGGCCGTACCCTCAGAAGGCAAGTTTGAATCGTCACGCGTAACAGAGCATTGAAGGAACAGGCATACCGTGGAAATCGGAATCTCCATCGCCCTCATCCTGGCGAGCGGTCTCATGATCCTGCTCGTGCTGCTCCACAAGGGCAAGGGTGGCGGCCTGTCTGACATGTTCGGCGGCGGTTTCTCGTCGAACTTCGGTGGTTCCTCGGTGGTGGAGCGCAACCTCGACCGGCTGACCGTCATCACGGGCACGGTCTGGTTCGTCTGCATCATCGCTCTCGGCTTGCTCATGAAGCCCTGAGCAACAAGTTAACGCGTGACAGTGATTCTCCCCCCGTGTCTGCGCGCGGGGCGATCGAGCGAGGAGTTCATCCGTGGGTAGTGGCAACGCGATCCGTGGCAGCCGAGTCGGCGCCGGCCCTATGGGGGAGGCCGAGCGCGGCGAGGCAGCTCCGAGAGTGCGGGTCTCGTTCTGGTGTGCCAACATGCACGAGACGCGCCCCAGTTTCGCCAGTGACGCGGCGGTCCCCGAGACATGGGACTGTCCACGTTGTGGCCTTCCTGCCGGACAGGACGAGTCGGCCCCACCTGCCCCGCCGAAGAACGAGCCGTACAAGACGCATCTTGCCTACGTGAAGGAGCGCAGGAGCGACAAGGACGGCAAGGCGATCCTCGAGGAGGCACTGGAGCGCCTGCGTAACAACAAGTCCCCCTGGTAGTGGCTGAGTTCGGCGAAAGGGTCTCGGGTCTGCCGAGGCCCTTTCGCCGTTTCCGGGCGGCTCAGCGGCGCTCGTAGACCGCGTCGCCGTCCACGAACGTCATGCGTGCCCCCGTCGTCCAGATGTCGCCGGCCGGGAGCTCGAACGGGTCGCGGTCCAGCACCACCAGGTCGGCGGGGCGGCCCGGCTCGACGGCGCCGGCGGAGGAGCGGTTGATCCAGGCCGAGCCCGCCGTGTAGGCCGTCATGGCGGTGGCCAGGTCGATGCGCTGGCCGGGCAGGAACGGGGTCTGCGCGGTCGGGTAGTCCGCGTGGACCGAGCCGCCCGGCTCCGTACGGTTGACCGCGACGTGCATGCCCTGCATCGGGTCGGCATTCGATACCGGCCAGTCGCTGCCCGCGCAGAAGCGGGTGCCGTGCGCCAGCAGGTCCGCGAACGGGTACTGCCACGACGAACGCGGCTCCCCCAGGTACGGCAGCGTCAGCTCGTCCATCTGGGCGTGGTGCGTGGCCCACAGCGGCTGCAGGTTGGCCGTGACGCCCAGGGCGGCGAAGCGCGGCACGTCCGACGGCTCGATGATCTGCAGGTGGGCGATGTGGTGCCGGTTGCCGGGGCTCGTGCCCTCGAGGCTGTCCAGGGCCTCGCGCGCCGCCCGCTCGCCGATGGCGTGGAAGTGCACCTGGAAGCCGAGCCTGTCCAGCTCGGCGACGTACTCCTTGAGCTTCTGCGGGTCCACGTACGACAGGCCCGTGCCGCCGCACAGGCAGTACGGCTCCAGCGTGGCGGCGGTGAAGTTCTCCGTGATGCCGTCCTGCATGATCTTGACCGAGGTGGCACTGAAGCGGTCAAGGCCCTCGGCGGTGGCCCGGCGCTCGACCAGCTCCTCCATCTGGTCCAGACCACGTGTCCTGTCCCACCACAGCGCACCCACCACGCGGGCCCTGAGCCTGCCTGAGCGGGCCGCGGCCAGGTAGGTGGGCAGTTGGTCCTGGGAGCCCGCGTAGGAGCCCACGATGGCGTCCTGCCAGCCTGTGATGCCCAGGGAGAACAGGTGCTGCTGCGCGTCCGCCAGCGCGTCTTCCAGGTCTTGAGAGGTCGGGCGGGGGGTGAGCAGGCCGACGAGGTCCATCGCGCCCTCGTGCAGGACCCCGGTGGGCTCGCCTGCGGCGTCGCGCTCTATGCGGCCGTCGGCCGGGTCCGGCGTGTCCTTCGTGATGCCGGCTCGTTCCAGGGCCCGGGTGTTGACCCAGGCGGCGTGGTGGTCACGCTGGATGAGGTACGCGGGGCGATCGAGGAACTCGAGCTGGTCGCGGTGGGGGAGGCCGCCGGGGAACGCGGACATGTCCCAGCCGCCGCCATCGATCCACTCCTTGCCGGGATTTTTCGCGGCATAGTCGGCTATCTCGGCTATGTACGCGTCAAGACCGAAATGTTCGGACAAGTCGCACTTAGCTCGTTCGAGACCCGCCTGGACCGGGTGCATGTGCGCATCCGTGAAACCCGGCACCAGCAGGCCGCCGTCCAGGTCCACCGTCTCGTGGGACGGCGCCTGCCGGGCCAGCTCGGC
>NZ_JBFAMX010000569.1:0-6665 GCF_040659615.1 Nonomuraea sp. NPDC049784 | reverse complement strand
AGGTCGGGCTCCGCGCCATTCGCGCGGCCGGCGCGAAGCTGGAGCATCCGTTCATCGAGTACGCCACGATGCTCGAAGAGACCAACCGGTTCATCAGCCGGCCAGAGGCCCAGCGCCTGGCCGGGCTGAGCGACGAGCACTTCGAGGCGATGCACGACACCACCGTCAAGGTCAACGAGGTGCTGACCGGGCACGCTGCCAAGGTCGGGCTGAGCCACTGCGACGGCAAAGCCGAGTTCTTGGTGTCGAGCGATGCGCACATCGTGCTGGCCGACAGCCCCGGCACACCCGATGAAAGCCGCCTGATGTACGACGGAGTGCACTGCGGCAAGCAGGTCTTACGGAACTGGTACGTGGCCAACAGGCTCGACATACCGACCCGCCAGCTGATCGCCGACGGCGTGCCCCGGAGCCAGTGGCCACAGCCGGCGCCCCTCCCGCCCGAGTTCCTGCCGGCGATGTCGGACCTCTACCGGTCCCTGAGCGAGACCTGGACCGGCGAGCGCCGGTGGAACGCGCCGGACCTGCACGCCGCCACACAGGCGATAGCCGACCTCATTGGTCAATGACGGCACACGACGACCAGCGCTCAGGCATGCTCTCCTCAATATGGCGGGCGCGGGTCGGCACCGCCACGCATCCTGGGAGAACGGGGGACACATGGGCGGCTTGACCGGCGACCCCGCCTTCGTGACGACGACGTTCGTGGTCATCGACTTCGAGGCGACGACCCCCAAGGGCTATCCGGCCCAGCCTATCGAGGTCGCCGCTCTCGCACTCCGCTACGCGAGCGGCGCCTGGACGACGGCCGGCAAGCCGTTCTCCTCGCTCATCAGGCCGCCCGCGTTCGCCCCGGTCACACCGGCCGTCACGGCCCAAACGGGATTGACCGCCGAGCAGGTGGGCCGGGCACCCGGTCCCGCCGAGGTCCTGGGGGCGCTCGATCGGCGGTTCGCCGCAGGCAAGCCATACCTGCTGGTCGCTCAACACGCCGCCACCGAAGCCAACCTCATCCACAACCAGCGTGAGCACTGCCCGGCGCTGGCCCGCATTGACCTCCTGGACACGATTCCGCTGGCCAGATACCTCTTCCCGGGCCTGCCCAACCACCGGCTCGACACACTGCTGACGCATTTCTCCATCAAGCATCCGGCGGATCGCCACCGGGCCTACGCCGACGTCGAGGTCACCGCCGAGGTGTTCATCCAGCTGGTCAGCGCCGCGGACGAGAATGCTGAGCTCAGTGATCTCGCGGCTCTGGTGAAGATCGCGGGACGCACCGCCAAGTGCAACATGCCCGCCCAAGGCGAGTTGTTCGACGTCCCTTCTGCCAGCGAGCGAGGGCATGGCGAACCGGTCTAAGACAGGACGGTAACCATCATGATCAAACAACAGTTGGACCGCGAGCAGGTCCCGTTCTGGTTCGATCCGCTGTGCCCCTGGGCCTGGGTCACCTCACGCTGGCTCCTGGAGGTCGAGCAGGTCCGGCCAGTGCACGCCGACTGGCGGCTGATGTCGCTGGCCCACCTGAACCTCATCCAGCGCAACGGCGAGGGGCTCAGCGACGAGTACCGGGACCTGATGGAGAAGGCATGGGGGCCGGTGCGGGTCTGCGCGGCCGCCGCTGAGCACGCTGGCCGCGACGTCCTCGGGCCGCTGTACACCGCCATCGGCACCCGATGCCACAACCAGCAACGTCGCGACGACCCCACGGTCATCACCGAAGCCCTCGCAGAGGTTGGGCTGCCCGCGACGCTGGCGGCAGCCGCCAGCAGTGAGAAGTTCGATCAGCTCATCAGAGACTCCCACGACGAGGCGTTCAACGAGGTTGGGCTCGATGTCGGGACCCCCGTTCTCCGCATCGGCGGCACAGCCCTGTTCGGCCCCGTGATCAGGCGGACTCCTCGTGGCGACGCAGCCGGCCTGCTCTGGGACGGCCTCGTGCTGGTCGCCGGGACGGAGGGCTTCTTCGAGCTCAAGCGGAGCCGGGATCGCAGCGTCAAACCACGCTTCGACTGAGCGGACCCCACAACTCGGCCGACGCCTGCTGAGGCTGCGGGCCGTCGAGGCTTCCTCCTTCGGCTGGCCCATGGGCCGAGCAGCGGCTGCAGAAGCCTCGACGGCTCCTTAACCGATTCGGGCCGGTACGGCTCGCGCGATGCGATGCCCAACGAGGCGCTCGGCCTCGTCGAGCGGATACCAGGCGGCCCCCGTCACCTCGGACTCCTGGATCAGCCCCATGTCCGCCTCCGTCACGAAGGCGTACCCGATATCGAGGTGGTGGTGCTCCGGCTCGCCCTTCTGCGGTCGTGCCGGAACCCTGCCGTACTCGATGTAGACGGGGGTCTGCGAGGCTGGGACGACCTCCGCCGGGTCAATCCCGGTCTCCTCTGTCAACTCGCGCACTGCCGCGTCGATCAGCGTGGTATCTATCGGCTCCAGGTGGCCTCCCGGCTGCAACGGGATCCCATAGGCGAGGTGCTCGACAAGCAGAATCTCGTTGCCGCGGACCAGCAACGCACCGACAGTCACGTGCATCCGGAAATTCCAGCGCGAGGCGAAATCCCCTCCCTGAGACAGCAGGTGCATCGGCTCAGTCAGCAGCGCGGCCTCGTCTGGGTAATGGTCAAGGTAGGCGGACAGCGCGCTCGAGATGTCCGTGTCACTGATTGCCACGGGACACCCCCTCACCAGCCCGAGAGCAGAACTCTCCGTAACCGACTCCCCGGTTGTGAGCGACGAGCACTGACACAGTCAGCTCCTAAGAAAGAGCGTGGCGTATGAGGAGGTTCGCATGTTACAGGTGGGGCCAGAGTGGCGGGGGCTTTTCATGACGACCAGACACACGGCAGGTGTCCGCGCCCGTCCAGGGGGGTGATCGAGGCAGGACTTGCCAGCCGCCGGAGACGTTGCCGGGCGAGTAGGTGACGGTGCGGGGTTCGGCATCCCAGTCGCGGTATCCATTGCCCGCGCTGGGATGTCCAACGAACCCGGCGTGTCTACAGATGGCCCGCCTGGGCGTGCAAGTGGGTCTTGGCCTCGTCGGGGCGCCTGGCTCACTGTGGCGGCCGAGCAGCGTCAAGGAGCGGACGCCACCACGGAGCCGGTCGAGCAGATCACCGCTGAGACCAACGCAGTCCTGCCCATTGCTGAGCAGCTCACCAGCACCACCACCGAGATCCTCACTGCCAGGAGCGATCTGGAGATCGGCCGCTGCGACCGCCGAACGCATACGCTGCCCTTACACCCCCATGTTCACCGGAGAGTGGTCTGCACCTGCGCGGCCTCCGTCACGATCTCATTTCTTCACTGGCAGCGACACCGAACAGACCCAGGCAGCAGGCAAGTCCGATCACGTCCACCTGACCGTGGGAGTGCTGCCTCCACGTAGCAGCGTCGACGACCATGAGATGCTGCAGAAGTCTCTCGCCGTCACGTGCGGAAACTCGATGTCCGTTGTTCCGGTAGCCCAGTTTCCTGGACACGGCCGCGGACGCAGCGTTCCCATCGACGTATTTCGTACACGCCTCGACCGCTCCAAGATGGGTAAACGCCAACTCGAGTACCGCGGCGCGGGCTTCGGTGCCGTAACCGCGCCCTTGATGGGCCAGCGTGATCCAGGAGCCGGTTTCCACGGTCCTCGTGATGACGAAGTTGGTCGCCCACATGTTCTGCAGACCAATGGCGGTTCCGTTGAGGCGGATGGCGAGGTGGAGGTCCCAGCTGTCCGGCCGCCAGTGGGCCAGAGCCCGCCAGTGTCTCTGCAGCAGCTGCCGCTCCCGCTCCGGAGATAGCGCGTACAGGTAGGACTGTTGGAATCGGGGCTCGCCGGGGGACTGGATCTGGCCAGCAGCTCGGCAGAGATTGACGAGGTCACGTGTGTTGGGCAGCGCGAGTTCAAGACGTTCGGTTGTCAGCCGAAGCCCGACGAGGGGCCAGATGCCGCTCAGGTCGTCTTGCTCGGCTGCAGCGCCTTCCTGAGCAGATGGGGTCTCTGATGGAGCCTCTTGACCAGTCACCGATACCCTTCTGAATGCAGTGACGTGGCGAAATGACCTTTGAGCCGTGTGGCAGCGCGGCTGCGAAGGGCATCGGATAAGACCTTAGCGGTCGCCGCCGTGCCGTGAAGGGATTCTTCGACCTGACAACGTGACCACGACGGCCACCAGACCAAGCGCCTCGAGCAGCGCGGTGAGCCGGACCCATGCTGGGCTGGCCGTGTCCGGGTCCGGGATGTCGCTGGTCTGAGCGGCGGCGTCATCGATGGCGTGCAGCAGCTCCCGCAGCCTGGACGGGGGCGGCGCTGCAGGGAGGTCCGGTTCCCACAGGTCGTAGGCGACATTGGGTGGACTCTCGAACGCGGCGCCTTGGCGAGGCGACTGACCGTCGATCATGAGCATCTCCTGGGTCGCCGGTTTTGCACCCTCGCAGTGAGGTTCGCCCATCATGCTGCGTCATCGCGGGGCCTGTCCAAAAGCCTGGACCCCGAACGTTCAGCGCGGACGAGGGCCCTGCTGCGCTGGATGAGCACAGCACCACGGCCGACCGTCGTTACGCGGGCGGCTGGCCGTTGTCTGGCCGAATGCCCGAACAGCCATCTCGCGCTTTGACTTCCCACGTCAGCCATGCAGGAGGTCTCCAACGGCCACGGAGCGAGCGAACTGTAATGACCATGGGTAAACATACTTATCAGGCAGCCTGAGCGTCCAGAGTGCGATGCACGAAGACGGATCAATCCGACGAAACTGCGGACAATTTCTCTGACATGTGGCATAACTGTGAGTCAGGAAGAGTGGTGTTCATCCGATCTTACCTTTCAGCCGCGCTCAGAAGGAGAAGTTATGTCTGGACTCCGCATACGCCTGATGCTGGCCCTGTCCACTCTCGTCCTGGCCATGCTGGGCGGTGTCGTCACCGCTGGCGGCGCCAGCGCACAAACCTGCGCCTGCCCCGCTAAGGCCGCTCCTGCTCCCCTTGGATGGATCCAGTGGTAGTCGAGCGACTCGGCTAAGGCAACGTGCCTCCTACAAAGGCAGGCCGGCCTGCACCGCCGTAGCCACGGTGCCCGTGGCAACGGCGGTGCAGGCGTTTGGACGTTGAATGACATTGCATTCCTGAGCGGTACCTTAGGGCTGCCCTTTCAGCCGTAAGGATCCTGACGTCAGGCGTAATCTCCCACTCGCCATGACCCGACAGTAGCGGCGACGATGACGGCGGCGGCGGCGATTTGGCTCCACCTCTTGGTTCTCTGACAAATTTCCTTACGCTGCTTGACACCAATTTGCCGATCATGCAGGCGATGTCGCCGATGGCGGCCAGAGGGAAGGCGAGCCAGGTAGGTCAGGTAGCGGCGGGTGGCGTCGGTGTCAAGCCGGTGACGGGGCAGGCGGCTACCAGCAGCGCCCGCCCCAATCTCACCTCGCCGAAGCTGATCTACAGTGTAAAGGCAAGCGCTCGTGTATCCACCGTCTGTCCAATCTTCAATACAGAAGGGCACGGGCTTCGCCCGTACGCTTTCACAAGGACGTTGCGAAACGATTATCGTTTTGCTTGCGGAAAGGTGGACGACGGCAGTTTGCTCATTGCGTGTAGGCACGCGCTCCACGCTGCTATGACAGAGTCATACGGGCCGGGCCGATCGGTCGCGTTCAACTTTCATGGCACAGGGCGTCGCGGTCAACCTTGGGCGCTGTCAGCGGCGCGCGAGTTGGCCCGCTGAGGCAAATCATGCGGCGACGCGGTCTCGCTCGCGCCCGAGCCCGGGGAACGGGACTGCTCGCTCTGTGCCATCTGCTGGAGGGTGTCGTGGACGGCTGTTGTCGGGGGGCCGGGTCATCGGGGTCGCCCGGTCGGGCAGTGGCGCCGTGTGCTTCTTCTATTCCTCCGGGCAGGGCGGACTGACCGGGATCTGGCAGGTCCGTCGCTCCGGGAGGCCCCGGCTCGTCGTGCCGTTGTCTGCCGATACCATGCCGAACGCGCTGGTCATCGACGGCAAGCGGGACCGCTTGCTGGTCACCGACTCCACCGGCGGGTGTATCTGGCAGGCCCCGCTGCGCGGCAGCGAGGCCTACGTGTGGTCGGCGGACCCGGCCCTGGCGCCCGGTGCCTTCTTCGGCGCCAACGGCCTGAAGATCCACGACGGCGCCGTGTGGGCGAGCAACTCCGACCACGGCACCATCGTTCGCATCCCGGTGACCAAGGGCGGCGGCTCCGGGCGTGCCGAGGTCCGGGCCAGGGGGCTGGAGGGCATCGACGACTTCCACTTCACCGGCCGGGGCACCGAGATCCTCGCCGCGATCAACCAGGCCAGCAAGCTCGTGCGGGTGGGCGCGGACGGCGCCCACGAGGCCCTGCTGGACGCTGAGGACGGCATGCAGGACCACGGCCGTCGTCGTTCGAGGAAATCGGGCCTATGTGACCAACGGCGCTAACCTGGCAGGAACGACTCGAACCTGCTGCTCGCGGAGCTGCGGCGGCGCTGACGGTCCTCCGCATCAGGCTGGGCACGGCGGTGACCGTCGTGGCCCGGAACTGCCCGGAGGGTCTGGCCCAGACGGTGGCGACGCTCGACAGGCTGAGCGGCGGCCGCGCGATCCTGGGGGCCGGGCTGGGTCGGGCGGCGTGAGGGAGGAGTTCACCGCCTTGGCTCAGCGCTTCCTGGCGGG
>NZ_JBFAMX010000568.1:0-6679 GCF_040659615.1 Nonomuraea sp. NPDC049784 | reverse complement strand
GCGCTCTGGAGTACGGCGGGTTGCTGAAGTCGGCCGTGGCCGACCGCGTGGCGCTCGTTGCAGTGGTGACCGCGTCGCCGCTGGTGGCGTGGCTGGCGCCGGCGCACCTGGTGAAGGGGCTGGTCGCCGGCGTGCTGGCGGTGGTCCTCGTCCCGCTGCTGGCCGGGGACGTGGAGGGCGGGCTCAGACGGGCGTCGCTGGGCGTGTTCGGGGTGGTGTGGTTCCTGCCGCTGGTGGGGGTGGTGCTGCTCGGGGATTCCGTGCTGGCGGTGTTCATCGCGGTGTCGCTCGCGGATATCGCGGCTTCGTTCGGCGGGCGACTGCTGGGCGGTCCCGCGCTGTCGCCGTTGTCGCCGGCCAAGCGGTGGAGCGGGGCACTGGCCGGTGCCGTCGCCGGGTTGGGGGCGCTCGCGGTGCTGGGCGCGTTCACGGTCCCGTTGGCGGTGGCCGTCGCCGTGGGTGCGCCGCTGGGCGATCTGCTGGAGTCGATGGTCAAGCGGGGGGCGAGGGCCAAGGATTCGGCGTCGTGGCTGGCAGGGGCGGGCGGGCTGCTGGATCGGCTGGATTCCCTGCTGCTCACTCTTGCCCTGGCCCTCCTGCTCACCTGAGCGACTGATCGCTCCGCGCAGGCCGTGATCCGGCGCACGATTTGTGAAAGCGATTTGCAAGATTCTCTGCCCATAATTCCCCTATGCCGTCGATAACTGAGCTCAGAGCAGGGGATCCCGCCGGTCTCGGGGGCTACGAGATCCGGGGACGGCTGGGAGAAGGCGTTCAGGGTGTCGTCTATTTAGGCGTGGATGAGCAGGGGAGACAGGCGGCCGTCAAATGGCTGCGACCCGAGCTGGCCGGGGACGGGGCGGCGGCGGAGCGGTTCGCCAGGGAGGTGGCGGCAGCGCGGCGGGTGGCGCCGTTCTGCACCGCGAAGGTGCTGGACACCGGCGTGCACCAGGGCCGCCCGTACATCGTCAGCGAGTACGTCGACGGGCCGACGCTGCAGCGCGCGGTGCGCGAGGAGGGGACGCGCACCGGGCCCGCGCTGCACCGGCTGGCCATCGGCACGGCCACCGCGCTCGCGGCGATCCACCAGGCCGGCATCGTGCACCGCGACTTCAACCCCGGCAACGTGCTGCTGGGCAGCGAAGGGCCCCGGGTGATCGGGTTCGGCATCGCCACGGCGCTCGACGTCGCCTCCAGCAGCGCCACCGTGCCCGTGGGCGGGTCGTTGTCCCTGGCGCCCGAGCAACTCCTCGGCGATCCCGTCGGGCCGGCGGCCGACATGTTCGCCTGGGCGAGCACGATCGTCTTCGCGGCCGGCGGGTCGGGGCCGTTCGAGGCCGAGAGTGTGCCCGCGACCGTGCAGCGGGTGCTGAACGCTGAGCCGGACCTGGCGCGGCTGTCGGGCACGCTGCGGGAGCTGGCCGCGGCCTGCCTCTCGAAGGATCCCGCCCGCCGCCCGACGGCCGAGCAGGTGATCCACCGCCTCCTGGAGCACCCGGCCCCGATCCCGGACGGACTCCACCAGGCGGCCGCCACGGTCGGCGGCACCCCTCCAGGCACGCCTCCGGTGGGTGGGTGGCAGCCGCCCGGCGCCGGCCGGCCCTACCCTCAGCCGTCGCAGGTCCAGTACCGCCCACTGGGCGACCAGCCGCCGCCCCCCACCGGGCGGCCGGTCTTCGAGCCTCCCGCGGCCTTTCACCAGCCAGGGACGCCACCCCAGCCCATGCCGTACGGGCCTCCGCCCCGACCCCCCTCCAACAGGAAGAACTGGTTGATCGGCGGCACGATCGCGGGCGTGGCACTGGTGGCAGCCATCACCATCCTCGTGGTCACCGTCATCAACCTGCCATCCAAGAAGCAGGCGCTCCCCACACCCGTTCCCGCCACCACCACAACATCCCCCAGCCCCACCGTGTCCCCGGTCCCGACCGCGAACCTCACCCCGGTCAGGCTCCCGGGCACCGCCGCCACGTTCTACGAGAGCCCGGACGACCCGGTCAGGCTCACGACGTACATGGTCAGGGACGCCAAGACCAAGGACTGGGTGTACTACGCCCGCGACTCCCTGACGGGATCGTTCACGAAATATCAGGACCAGTGGGAGGCCGTGCTCTCGCCCGACGGCCGCTACCTCGCCGAACGCGGCAAGAACTTCATCGGCCACTACGACAGCGTGGAGATCACCGACAAGACGACGGGCGAGAAGTTCTCGATCAGGACCTCGCAGCAGCCGCTCAGCGCGTACATCCAGGGCTGGTCGCGCGACAGCACCCGCCTGCTGGTCAACGTCGGCAACCCGGTCAAGGACGTCTGGCAGTCCACCGGCTTCGCCATCGTGGACCTGACCACCAGGAAAGCCACGATCGCCTCCCTCAGGGAGGGCTCGCTGAAGGGCATCAGGTACGGCTTCGACGGCGCCGGAACCGGTGTGGTCGCCATGTCGAACGACACCGACCAGCAGGCCCTGCGCTTCTTCGACGCCGACGGCACGCGCGTCCGCCGCATCCCGAACGTGGGCTCCGGCGTCGCCGACTCGCTGTTCTCCCCGTCGGGCAAGCTGTTCGTCACCGACTGCCCGGGCCTGAACAGCGGCAACAACTGCGTGTACGACGCGCGGAGCGGCGCCGAGGTCAAGCGGATCGAGTCACCGTGCGGCGGCCTGGCCACCTGGTTCGACGACGATCACCTGGTCTGCTGGGTGCGCCCGGACACCACGGGCGACAGGCAGCAGATCCAGGTCATCGACTTCACCGGCAAGATGGTGCGCCTGCTGGCCGAGGTCCCGACCGGGGCCGCCGACCTCGACGTCGTCTACACGTACCGGAGCTAACGCACCCGCCCGCGCGGCTTCAGCCGGGTGGCCGGCAGGACGGGCGCGGGGAGCGGCGCCCCGTCGAACCCCTCGACGGCGCCGAACCCCTCGCCCTCCATCCAGTCCTTCCTGAACGCGGCGATCTCGTCGTGGGAGCGGCCCACGAAGTTCCACCACATGACGATCTCCTCGCCGAACGGCTCCCCGCCGATCAGCAGCACCCGCCCGCGCCCCGACAGCCGCAGCCCGGACCGCCCCGGCGGCAGGTACGTCAGCGACCCGGGGGAGACCTGCTCCACGCCACCGTCGAGCAGCAGCACCCCGTGCTCGAACCCGGGCGAGAGCGGCACCTCACACGCGCCGTCCACCGCGATCTCGGCACCCACCAGCGGACTGAACGCGGTGGCGGGCGAGGAGACCCCGCCGAGCGACCCCATGATCACGGTTGCCTCGAAACCGGGCCCCGCCAGCACGGGAAGCACCCCATGGTGCTCGAACGCGGGCCCGGTGTCCCGGTGCTCGCCGGGCAGCGCCACCCACAGCTGCACCCCGTGCAGCACCGTCTCCGGCGACTCCTCCGAATGCGAGATGCCGCGACCGGCGGTCATGAGGTTGAGCTGCCCGGGGCGTATCTCCTGCAGGGTGCCCAGGCTGTCGCGGTGCAGCACCTCGCCCGCGACCAGCCAGCTGACGGTCTGCAGGCCGGTGTGCGGGTGCGGCGGCACGCGCATCGTCGCCCGCTCGGGCCCGTAGGCGTCGACGAAGCACCAGGCGCCGATCATGCGCCGGTGCGCGCCCGGCAGCGTCCTGCTCACCGTCATCGCGCGCGGCCCGCCGAGCGGCACCGCGCGCCCCACCAGCACCTCGCCGCCGCCCGCTGCTGGGCCCGCCTCGGCGCCGCAGCGGATCTCCTGCGGGTCATGTTCCAGGTTGCTCACCCCAAGACTGTACGGCCGCGGGGGAGGCCCGGCTCAGCTGAGGGTCTCCCACCAGCCCTCCACCAGCTGGGCGGCGGAGGTGTCGACGGCCTCGCCGGGCCGCGGTACGACGATCTTGACGTCCCGCGCCTTGGACTCCCGCCACAGCCGCTCCACCGGCTCCGCCCACGGGTGCAGCGCCAGCGTGAACGTTGCCCAGTGGACGGGAAGCAGCAGCTGACCGCCCAGGTCGAGGTGGGCGTTGACGGCCTCCTCCGGGTTCATGTGGATGTCCGGCCAGGCGGGGCTGTAGGCGCCGATCGGCATCAGCGTCAGGTCGAACGGCCCGTGCTCCGACCCGATCCCCCGATAGCCCTCGAAGTAGCCGGAGTCGCCCGCGTAGAAGACCTTCTTGTTCGCCCCGGCCACCACCCAGGAGCCCCACAACGTGTCATTACGAGTGAAGGCCCGGCCGGAGAAGTGCCGGGCCGCCGTCGCGACGAAGCGCAACCCCGCCACCTGGGCCTCCTCCTCCCAGTCGAGCTCGATGATCCGATACGCCGGCACACCCCACCGCTCGAGGTGCGCCCCGATGCCCAGCGGCACCAGGAACGGGGCCTTCTGCGTCCTGAGCAGCGAGCGGACGGTCGCCAGGTCGAGGTGGTCGTAGTGGTCGTGTGAGATCGCGACCGCGTCGATCTGGGGCAGCTCGCCGATCTCGACAGGCAACGGGTGGTGCCGCTTGGGGCCGACGAGCTGCGACGGGGAAGGCCGCTTGCTCCACACCGGGTCGAACAGCACCCGCTTGCCCTCGATCTCCACCAGCGTGGAGGCGTGGCCGTACCAGACGGCACGGAGGCCGTCGGCGGGCGGCGGGTCGGACGGCGGGACGCGCAGCGGGACGGGGCCGCCGGGACGGCGCTGCTCCTTGTTCTTGGCCATCTCGCCGAGCAGGCCGACGGGCGGGGTGGTCATCAGGTTGGTCGGCTCCGGCATCGGGTTGAAGAACGTGCCGTCTCTGAACTGCGGCGAGCGCCGCATCCTCGCCACCCGGTCCGGCCCCGACGTCAGAGGCCGTACGCCCAGCTCGGCGGGGACCTCGCGCAACGCCCAGCCCGCCGCGGCCAGGGCCGTGCCACCTACGAGGATCCGCCGTGCCGTCCGCATTCCTGCCATCGCTCACTCCCCTGGAAAGTCTGTTCATCCCCGCCCAACCGAGCGGGATTCCCCTGTGTTCCCGTCTATACGATATATCGCGATAGTTCAGGCCGCGCTGATTGCTTCCGCGGGGATTCTCCCGGCGTCGGGGGATGCCAGCCACGTCACCAGAGCGGCGACCTGTTCCGGTCCGAAGAACTTACCGGTCGTCACTCCCGCGCCCGACGGCACCCCCTTTCGGGAACCGCTCGATCATGGTCCCCGATCTTCAGTCTCTTCGTTCTCGCCTGGTCTGCGGTTCGGGAAGGGCCACGGGTTCGGGCGACAGCGGTCCAGCGACTTCGACTGCTGGGTCATGACGGGAGCCAGGCGCCCGGGTCCCGGGCAAGCGCGGTGCTCGTGTCCCAGGCTGTGGCCGACTTCGTGGCTGATCAGATAGTTCCGGTACGCGGTCAGGTCGCCGCCGTACTGCGGGACGCCCTTCGCCCAGCGCCGGGCGTTGATGACCGAGCGCTCGCCGTTCCAGCAGGACAGCTCGCCTCCCGTGTCGAGGGGACTGCACTGGCGGATGGTGAGCCCGGGGCTCGACAGCGCGACGCGGACCTGTACCGGGCCGTGGTCGACGCGCTCGAAACGCGCCCAGCCGCGTACGTCGTTGAGCGTGCGGTGCACCTGAGCGGCGAACTCGGCCGGGTCGAACGGCAGGCCGAGCTCCTCCTCGACCAGGTACCGCACCACCTCCCCGCGTCCGGGCCGGGGAGGCGCACCGCCGGGCACGATCGCGTAAACGCCCGACGCCTCGTACGGGACCTTCACCTCCTTGGCCGGCCGCTTGGCGGGGCGCTTCCTGGGAGCGAGGGGAGGCTTGGGCCGCAGCGGGAGCACCGATGGCCGTGGCAGGGAAGGCGGTGGCGGCGCGGTGGCGCAGGCGGACGCCAGCAGGAGCAGCATCAACAGTGTGAGCAGCGGCAACGCGGCCTCCCCACAGATTCACGGTGGGGAGGAATCCGATGATACGTGCCTGCTTGTCATACTTTTCGGGCAGGGCCCGGCTCAGGCCGGGGCATAGGGCGTGATGTCGATGGGCGGCTCCTCGCCGAGGGCGAGCGCGGCGGCGATCTCGCCGGTGAACGGGCCCGCCGTCAGCCCGTACGCGCTCAGGCCCGTCGCCACCACCACGCGCCCGGTCACCCGGCCGATGAGAGCCGGGCCAGGAGCGTACACGGGGCGCAGGCCGACCCTGGCCTCCGTCACCGTCGCCGCGAACAGCCCGGGCGCCACCCGCAGTCCTGCCCTGATCACCTCGTCGAGCCCGCCCATGGTGACGCGCGGTGCGAACCCCACGTCCTCCACGGTCGCGCCGATGACGACGCGCGAGTCGGGGAAGCCCAGCAGGTACGGGCCGACTCTCGGCAGCACCATCGGCCACCACGCGGTGTCGACGCCTTCCATGGTGACGTGCAGGATCTGCCCCCGTCTGGGGAAGATCGGAAGCTTCGCGCCCAGAGGCCGGCACACCTGGCCCGTCCACGCGCCCGCGGCGACGATCGCGTTGTCGGCCTCGAGCCGCACGCCCTCGTCCGCGAACCGCGGGGGTCTCGTTGACGTGGGGCCCTGCGGCGCGGCGGGCGCGAGCGGCGCGCCCTGCCGCCACGACCCGGCCTGGCCCGCGGATTCCCCGGGGGCGGCCTCAGTGTGAGGAAACGGGGGCGGGGCGGTCTCGCCCTCCACGAACGCCTCGCGGGCCAGGGCGTGCAGGAAGACCCCGCCGTCCGGGCCGAGGGTCGCGGCG
>NZ_JBFAMX010000567.1:0-6680 GCF_040659615.1 Nonomuraea sp. NPDC049784 | reverse complement strand
ATCAATCCGAGCTATCCGTCAAAAAGACGGGGTCATGCATGTAAATCTCATGCACTGGCTTTTAACACACTGTTGAGTTCTCAAGAAACGGACGCACATCATCCGCCGGAATCCTTCTAAGGACCCCAGGCTCCGAGGCTCACATCTCACTTCCATCAGCCTACCCGATCCGGACGATCCTTGTCAAACCGCCCGATCCGGGAGCTTCCGGACTCGCCCCTCTTCGAGGCAACCCTGCTAACTTACTCCAACTTTCGCGTCTTGTCCAACCATGCGGCTGGACTGCCCGAAAGTCGGGGATCATCAGGAGGGGTGTGTCAGGGCTACCGCCCTACGTTGAAAACGATAGCAGCCCCGACGGCGTCGAAGGTCCATCTTAGGTAACGAATGGACCTTCCCCGCGTCCGTATGGTTCAAACACTGAGCCCGGCAAGCTGCGCCTCGAGCCGCGCGATGTCCGCGGACGCCTGCTCAGCCCGGTCTCTGACCTTGGCAACCACCGCTTCCGGCGCCTTGGCCATGAACTGCTCGTTGCCCAGCTTGGCGGCCACCTGTGCGGCCTCCTTGTGCGCGGCCGCCAGGTCCTTCTCCAGCCGCTTGCGCTCGGCCTCGACGTCGATGGCACCCGCGGTGTCGATCTCCACGGTCACCCCGCCCACCGAGAAGCTCGCCGTGGCGCTGAACGACTCCGCCGGCTCGGTGAGGCGCAGCAGCGCGCGGACCGCGGTCTCCTGGCCGGCCAGCAGAGTGCCCGCCAGCCCGAGCCGGGCGGCCACCTTCTGGCCGGGCTTGAGCCCCTGGTCCGAACGGAACCTGCGGACCTCCGTCACCAGCTCCTGTAGCGCCCCGATCTCCGCCTCGGCCGAGGCGTCCGTGTAGCGGGCGTCTACGGTCGGCCACGGCGACACGACGATCGACTCACCGCCCGTCACGGCCCGCCACAGCTCCTCGGTCACGAACGGCACCAGCGGATGCAGCAGCCGCAGCAGCGCGTCGAGCACGTGGCCGAGCACCAGCCGGGTGTGCTCGAGTCCCTCCGCGAGCTGGATCTTGGCCAGCTCCAGATACCAGTCGCAGACCTCGTCCCACGCGAAGTGGTAGAGCAGGTCGGACGCCTTGGCGAACTCGAACTCCTCGAAAGCCGCGTCCGCGGCCCCCACCACGGCCTGCAGCCGCGACAGGATCCAGCGGTCGGCCGCCGTCAGCTCGGCCCCCTCCAGCGACCCCACGGCCGCGCCGTTCATCAGGGCGAACCGGGTGGCGTTCCAGATCTTGTTGCAGAAGTTGCGGGAGCCGGCCGCCCACTCCTCGCTCACCGCGACGTCGGCGCCGGGGTTGGCACCACGCAGCAGGGTGAAGCGGGTGGCGTCGGCGCCGAAGCGTTCGACCCAGTCGAGCGGGTCGACCACGTTGCCGAACGACTTGGACATCTTCTTGCCGTACTGGTCGCGGACCATGCCGTGCAGCGCGACGGTGCGGAACGGCGGCTCGCCGTCCATCGCGTACAGCCCGAACATCATCATCCTGGCGACCCAGAAGAACAGGATGTCGTAGCCGGTGACCAGCACGGAGGTCGGATAGAAGCGCTCCAGCTCGCGCGTGGCGTCCGGCCAGCCGAGCGTCGAGAACGGCCACAGCGCCGAGGAGAACCAGGTGTCGAGCACGTCCTGGTCCTGCGTGTAGCCGGCGGGCGGATCCTCGTCAGGGCCCACGCACACGACCTCGCCCTCCGGCCCGTACCAGACCGGAATGCGGTGCCCCCACCAGAGCTGGCGGGAAATGCACCAGTCGTGCATGTCGTCGACCCAGTCGAAGTAGCGCTTGGCCAGCTCGGGCGGGTGGATGCGGGTGCGTCCGTCACGAACGGCGTCGCCCGCCGCCTTGGCCAGCGGCCCGACGTTCACGAACCACTGCAGCGACAGCCTGGGCTCGACGACGGTCTTGCAGCGCGAGCAGTGGCCGACGGAGTGGAGGTAGGGGCGCTTCTCCGCGACGATCCGCCCCTCGGCGCGGAGCGCCGCCACGACGGCGGGCCTGGCCTCGAAGCGGTCGAGGCCCTGGAACGGGCCGTGCGCGGTGATGACGCCGCGCTCGTCCATGACGGTCAGCGACGGCAGGGAATGGCGCCGTCCGATCTCGAAGTCGTTGGGGTCGTGGGCGGGCGTCACCTTGACCGCGCCGGTGCCGAAGGCGGGGTCGACGTGCTCGTCGGCAACCACGGGGATCATGCGGCCGGTCAGCGGCAGCTCCACCATCGTGCCGACCAGGTGCGCGTACCGCTCGTCCGAGGGGTGGACCGCCACGGCCGTGTCGCCGAGCATGGTCTCGGCGCGCGTGGTGGCCACCACGATCTCGTCGGAGTAGCGGATCGAGACCAGCTCGCCCTCGTCGTCGCTGTGCTCCACCTCGATGTCGGAGAGCGCGGTCAGGCAGCGCGGGCACCAGTTGATGATCCGCTCGGCGCGGTAGATCAGCCCGTCGTCGAACAGCTTCTTGAAGATCGTCTGCACGGCCCGCGAGAGCCCCGTGTCCATCGTGAACCGCTCGCGCGACCAGTCGACGCCATCGCCGAGCTTGCGCATCTGGCCGAGGATCCGGCCACCGGACTCCTCCTTCCACTCCCAGACCCGCTCGACGAACGCCTCGCGCCCGAGGTCGTGCCGCGACTTGCCCTGCTTGGCCAGCTCGCGCTCGACGACGTTCTGGGTGGCGATGCCGGCGTGGTCCATGCCGGGCAGCCAGAGGGTCTCGCGCCCCTGCATGCGGGAGCGCCGCGTCAGCGCGTCCTGGATGGAGTGGTCGAGCGCGTGCCCGATGTGCAGGACGCCCGTCACGTTGGGCGGAGGCAGGACGATGCTGTACGGCACGCGCGAGCTGCCTGGATCGGCGGTGAAATAGCCTTCGGATACCCAGCGCTCGTAGCTACGGGTCTCGACGTCGGCCGGCGTGTATTGGGTAGGCAGCTCTGGCGTTGTCACAGTGACCAATTCTAGGGAGGCCGACAAGCGGAAAGGCCCCGTACCCCGAAGGCGGGCTCATCCCGTCGAGCGTCAGCCCGTCAGCGCGGCCGAAGTCCCCGTCGCGTCCGAGCATCCTGATACGCCGAAGGCGCCGCCATACGCGGCAACGCCCATCGTGCGAGGGAAGGCTCAGAGGCGAGCGGATACGAGAGGGTTTGGAGGCTGGCAAGCGCGAGAGAGCTCAGACGCGGAGGACGCGAGAGGGCTCGGGAGCGGGAGGGTGTGCGGGGCTCAGAACGCCGAAAGCGCCCGCGTGGCGCATTGCCACGGGGCGCTCGGTAGGCCTTTCGCGCCGGCTCAGGCCGACTTCTCGCGCGGGGCGCGCTGCTGCTTGGCGGCGAGTTGGTCGCGCGGGACGAGCGTCGGGATCGCGTGCTCGAGCACCGACTCGCGGGTGATGACCACCCGGGCGACATCCTGCCTCGACGGCACCTCGTACATGACGGACTGCAGCACCTCCTCCAGGATGGCGCGCAGCCCGCGGGCGCCGGTGCCGCGCAGGATGGCCTGGTCGGCGATGGCCTCGAGGGCGCCGTCGGTGAACTCCAGCTCGACCCCGTCGAGCTCGAGCAGCTTGCGGTACTGCTTGACCAGCGCGTTGCGGGGCTCGGTGAGGATCTGGATGAGCGCCTCGCGGTCGAGGTTGTGCACCGAGGTGATGACCGGCAGGCGCCCGACGAACTCGGGGATCATGCCGAACTTCAGCAGGTCTTCCGGCATGACGTCGCCGAAGATGTCGGCCGTGTCGACCTCTTCCTTCGACCGGATGATGGCGTTGAAGCCGATGCCCTTACGCCCGATGCGCGACTCGATGATCTTTTCCAGACCGGCGAAGGCACCGCCGCAGATGAACAGCACGTTGGTCGTATCGATCTGGATGAACTCCTGGTGCGGGTGCTTGCGGCCGCCCTGCGGCGGCACGCTGGCCGTGGTGCCTTCCAGGATCTTCAGCAGCGCCTGCTGCACGCCCTCGCCCGAGACGTCACGCGTGATCGACGGGTTTTCGCTCTTGCGGGCGATCTTGTCGACCTCGTCGATGTAGATGATGCCGGTCTCGGCCTTCTTGACGTCGTAGTCGGCGGCCTGAATGAGCTTGAGGAGGATGTTCTCCACGTCCTCGCCGACGTATCCCGCCTCGGTCAGCGCGGTGGCGTCAGCGATGGCGAAGGGCACGTTGAGCATCTTCGCCAGGGTCTGCGCCAGCAGCGTCTTGCCCGAGCCCGTCGGGCCGAGCAGCAGGATGTTGCTCTTGGCCAGCTCCAGGCCGTCGTCTCTGCCCCGGTCGCCGGACTGCACCCGCTTGTAGTGGTTGTAGACCGCCACTGAGAGTGCTTTCTTCGCCTTGTCCTGACCGATGACGTAGGCGTCGAGGAACTCGTAGATCTCCCTCGGCTTGGGCAGGTTGTCCCACTTGAGCTCGGAGGACTCGGAGAGCTCCTCCTCAATGATCTCGTTGCAGAGATCAATGCACTCATCGCAGATGTAGACGCCTGGCCCGGCAATGAGCTTCTTGACTTGCTTCTGACTCTTCCCGCAGAAAGAGCACTTCAGCAGGTCTCCCCCGTCGCCGATGCGTGCCACCCCAGATACTCCTTTGCGTGGGACCGCCCTGCTGCCGCGAGCAGTGTCTCCGGACATCCTCCGGACTAGGCCGAACCGCTCAGGTTTCGACGTTACCGTCTTCTGGGCCCTCAGTGAGCCCCCTAGCGGCGAGTCGCACCGGAACGTGCCCTATTGGGCAGCGCTCCGGTGCGTCACGTCTCGTCAGGAAGCCACGGCCTGAGCGCGCTTCTTCCTGGACGGGATGATGTCATCGATCAGACCATACGCCTTTGCCTCGTCCGCGTTGAGAATTTTGTCGCGTTCGATGTCCTTGCGGACTTGGGCGGGGGTCTTGCCGGCGTGCCTCGCCACGATCTCCTCAAGGAGATTGCGCATGCGAAGGATCTCGCGGGCCTGGATCTCGATGTCGCTGCCCTGGCCGCCGCCCTCGGTGGACGGCTGGTGGATCAGCACCCGGGCGTTGGGCAGCGCGAACCGCTTGCCCGGGGTGCCGCCGGCCAGCAGCACGGCCGCAGCCGAGGCCGCCTGGCCCAGGCAGACCGTCTGGATCTCCGGCCGGACGAACTGCATCGTGTCGTAGATCGCCGTCATGGCGGTGAAGGAACCACCCGGCGAGTTGATGTAGATGCTGATGTCACGGTCGGGATCGAGCGACTCCAGCGTCAGCAGCTGGGCCATCACGTCGTTGGCCGACGCGTCGTCGATCTGCACTCCGAGGAAGATGATGCGGTCCTCGAAGAGCTTGGTGTACGGGTTGTGGGTCTTCACACCGACAGAGGTGCGCTCCGTGAACTCCGGAATGATGTAGCGGCTGTTGATATCCACTTCAGCTCCCCCTAAGAGACGGGGCCCTGCGAGGGCACCTGCCGCGCGCTGCGCACCACGTGATCGATGAAGCCGTAGTCCTGGGCTTCCTCGGCCGTGAACCAGCGGTCGCGGTCGGAATCGGCCTCGATCTGCTCCAGCGGCTGGCCGGTGTGGAAAGCGATCCGCTCGGCGAGCGTCTTTTTCACGTAGAGCATCTGTTCGGCCTGGATGGCGATGTCGGCGGCGGTGCCGCCGATGCCGCCCGACGGCTGGTGCATCATGACCCTGGCGTGGGGCAGGGAGTAACGCTTGCCCTTGGCGCCCGCGGTGAGCAGGAACTGCCCCATCGAGGCGGCCATGCCCATCACGACCGTGGACACGTCGTTCGGCACATATTCCATCATGTCGTAGATGGCCATGCCTGCACTCACCGAGCCGCCCGGCGAGTTGATGTAAAGCGTGATGTCGCGGTCGGGGTCGTCGGCCGCGAGCAGCAGTAGCTCGGCGCAGATGCGATTGGCGATCTCGTCGTTGACTTCCTGGCCGAGCACGATGATGCGCTCCCGGAGCAGGCGCTGGTAAAGCTGATCCTCAAGCCGGAAGGACGAGCCGTTCTCACGGCCTCGCGACTCAGGCTGATAGAAGGTCGGCGGGCTGGTCACAGCGTCACCTTCCGATGCGTCGTTATCGATTGGCTTTGCTTGTGACCTTAACGCGCGCTGCGCACAGGTCATGCCCGGTCCCCCGTACTGTTCGCTGTCGGCGCAGGTTCGGACAAGCCTATGCCTGTTATCCTCGGCCCGACCTCACCCGTTCCGTCCCGATGTCCGTGCCATCGTCCTGGGGCGATGGCTCCCTAGGACGCTCTGGAACGTCCGGCTGGCCGGGTTACCGGTCACCGGCGCCGCACGACCGCCGTCGGAGCTCCCGGATCCCCACGAGCCCTCTGAGGGCCTTGTACGGCGTGCCCGCCCGTACCCAGGGGATTTTCGCCCCACCGCAGAGGCGGGCGAGTTTGAGGAGGCGGCCCTGGGCGCGGCCGTGGCCGCGGGCGCCCGGAGCCCCAGCGCCCGCCCGCCCGTACAGGATCTCAGGCAGGCGAGCGCACCACACAGCGGGTGGCACGGGGGCACCGGACGGTGTGACCCCGGCTGTGCCATGCCATGCATGCGCCGGGCGTGGAACGGTGCGTCCCGCGCCGTGCCGGCGCCGGGCCATGCAAGCGCGACGGAACTGCGGGCCGGCGCCTGCGTGCGCGGCACGACTGCAACTGGGCTGGGCGAGCGCACC
>NZ_JBFAMX010000566.1:0-6695 GCF_040659615.1 Nonomuraea sp. NPDC049784 | reverse complement strand
CCGGGCATGTGCGGGTGCACGTGGTCAAGCCCGTCGACAGTGTCGGCGAGGTCCCCGTCGTGCTGTTCCTGCACGGCCTGGGCTGGGTCCTGGGGGACGCCGGCACGCACAAGCGCCTGGTACGCGAGTTCGCCCTCGGCACGGACGCGGCCGTGGTGTTCGTGGAGTACGAGCGCGCCCCGGAGGCGCGGTATCCGGTCGCCGTCGAGCAGTGCTACGCGGTCGCGAAATGGATCTTCGAGCGAGGCGGCGAGATCGGCCTGGACGGAAGCCGGATGGCCGCGGTGGGTGACTCGGCGGGAGGCAACCTGGTGGCGGCGCTGACCCTGCTCGCCAAGGAACGGGGAGAGGTACGGCTGGTGCAGCAGGTGCTGTTCTGCCCGGTCACCGACGCCGACTTCGACACCTCCTCGTACCGGGAGTTCGCCCAGGGCTATTTCCTCGGCCGCGAGACCATGCGCTGGTTCTGGGACCAGTACCTGCCCGACGTGCGGCGGCGGAGCGAGGCCACCGCGTCACCGCTGAGGGCCACCCTGGAGCAGCTCAGAGGCCTCCCGCCGGCGCTGGTGGTCACCGGCGAGGCCGACGTGGTCCGTGACGAGGGCGAGGCGTACGCGGCCAAGCTCCGGGCGGCCGGCGTGCCGGTGGTGTCCATGCGCTACCACGGGACGGTCCACGGCTTCATGGTGCTCGATCCCCTGCGAGGCACGGACGCCGCCCGCGCCGCCCTCATCCAGGCACTCGACACCCTCCACGTCGCCCTGCACCGCTACCGCGGCTGAACCCTCGTCGCAGCGCTCCAGTGCCGCGGTGCTCGTCGAAGGCGGTGCGGACCGCGACCGTGGCGGAGGCGACGGACTCACCGGGATGCGTCCGCTTGTGACACTTCCGGGCAAGAAGCAGTGCGCTTGGGGACAACCGGCGGCAGGAGGTCCGCCCTAGCGTGATGGGCATCCGGTGCTGCGCATGTCATGAACGCCCGACGCCGGCCACCGACAGGCCGATGCGTCCGCACGGCGCCCTTCCTGCTGCCGGGCTGGGCGTGGTCCTGAGCGCACGCATCACCATCATTCCGGATGAAGGAGCAGGTTCATGCCGTACATCACCGTGGGTCAGGAGAACTCCGCCTCCATCGACCTGTACTACGAAGATCACGGAACCGGGCAGCCGGTCGTCCTCATCCACGGGTTCCCGCTCGACGGCCACTCCTGGGAACGGCAGAGTGCGGCGCTGCTCGATGCGGGCTACCGCGTGATCACCTACGACCGCCGCGGTTTCGGTCGGTCCAGCCAGCCGACGACCGGCTATGACTACGACACCTTCGCGGCCGACCTGAACACCGTGATGGAGGTCTTGGATCTTGAGGACGCCGTCCTGGTCGGCTTCTCGATGGGCACCGGTGAGGTCGCCCGGTACGTGTCCGCCTACGGCACGGCCCGCGTGGCCAAGGCCGCCTTCCTGGGCGGGCTGCCACCCTTCCTGCTCAAGACCGGCGACAACCCGGCCGGGGCCGCCCCGAAGGAGTTCTTCGACGGCGTGGTCGCGGCCGTCAAGGCGGACCGCTACGCGTACTACGGCGACTTCTTCAAGGACTTCTACAACCTCGACGAGAACCTCGGCACCAGGATCAGCGACGAGGCGGTCCGCAACAGCTGGAACGTCGCAGCAGGCGGCGGCTTCTACGCCGCCGCTGCCGCGCCCTCGACCTGGTACACCGACTTCCGGGCCGACGTCCCGGCCATCGATGTGCCGGCCCTGATCGTGCACGGCACCGCCGACCGCATCCTGCCCATCGACGCCACCGCCCGCGCCTTCCATCGCCTGGTGCCGACCGCGACGTATGTGGAGATCGAGGGCGCCCCGCACGGCCTGCTGTGGACCCACGCCGCCGACGTCAACCAGGCCCTGCTCGACTTCATCAAGTGATCCACCCCAGCAAGGAAGCACGATGACACAACCCACCCGGCGTCAGACCATCGGTGCCGCCCTCGGCACCGCGCTCGCCGCGTCCATGGCGGTCTCCGCCTCCTCTACCGCCGCCTCAGCTGAGACGAGGGGCGCGGCCAAGCCCACCATCGTGCTCGTGCACGGTGCCTTCGCCGACGCCTCCAGCTGGACGGGCGTGATTGAGCGGCTCCAGCGCAAGGGCTACTCCGTCATCGCGTCGGCCAACCCGCTGCGCGGCCTGGCCGGCGACGCCGCCGCCACCGCCGCCCTGCTCGCCACCATCAAGGGTCCCGTCGTCCTCGTCGGCCACTCCTACGGCGGCGCGGTGATCACCAACGCCGCGCGCGGCAACGACAACGTCCAGGCCCTTGTCTTCGTCGCCGCCTTCATCCCCGACGAAGGCGAGAGCGCTGCCGAGCTCGCCGGGAGGTATCCCGGCAGCACCCTCGGCGAAACCCTGCGGGAGGTGCCGTTGCCCGGCGGCAGCACAGACCTGTACGTCAAGCAGGACAAGTTCCCCACGCAGTTCGCCCACGACCTGCCCACCCGTGACGCCAAGGTGATGGCCGTCATCCAGCGTCCGATCACCGCCGCCGCGCTCAACGAGCCCTCCGGCGCCGCGCCCGCCTGGAAGGACGTCCCCTCCTGGGCGCTGTTCGGCACCGGGGACAAGAACATCCCGCCTGCCGCGCTGCGCTTCATGGCCGAGCGTGCCAACGCACGCGCCACCGTCACGGTCAAGGACGCCTCGCATGCCGTACTGGTCTCCCACCCCGACGCGGTGGCCCATCTGATCGAGCGCGCCGCCAACGGCCGCTGACCCCTGAAGTCCCTCTTCTCACACTAGGAACGATCATGAACAAGCCTGTCCTCGAACCTGCCGCGCAAGCCTTCGCCGAAGCCACCGCGCAGCCGCCGTACCTGTTCCAGCTGCTGCCGAGCGAGGGCCGCAAGGCCGTCGACGACGTCCAGTCCGGCCCCATCGACAAGCCGGCCGTGGACGAGGAGTGGGTGACGATCCCCGGCGGGCCCACCGGCCAGGTCAAGGCCCGTATCGTCCGTCCCGCCGGCCGGACGGGAGATCTCCCTGTGATCATTTACATCCACGGCGCCGGCTGGGTCTTCGGCAACGCCCACACCCACGACAGGCTCGTGCGCGAGCTCGCGGTAGGCGCCGACGCCGCGGTCGTCTTCCCCGAGTACGACCTGTCGCCCGAACACCGCTACCCGGTGGCGATCGAGCAGAACTGGACGGTGGCGCAGTGGATCGTCGCCGAAGGCGCCGCCAAGGGCCTTGACGCCACCCGCATCGCGGTGGCCGGCGACTCTGTCGGCGGGAACATGAGCGCCGCCCTGACGCTGATGGCCAAGCAGCGCGGCGGGCTGCCGCTGCGCCAGCAGGTCCTGTTCTATCCGGTGACCGACGCCACCTTCGACACCGGCTCCTACCACCAGTTCGCCGAGGGCTACTTCCTGCGCCGCGACGGCATGCAGTGGTTCTGGGACCAGTACACCACCGACGAGGCCCAGCGAGCCGAGATCACCGCCTCCCCGCTGCGGGCCTCGCTGGACGAATTGGCCGGACTGCCCCCGGCGCTGATCATCACCGCCGAGGCGGACGTGCTGCGCGACGAGGGTGAGGCGTACGCCAACAAGCTGCGCACCGCGGGAGTACCGGTAACCGCCGTACGCTACCTGGGGATCATCCACGACTTCGTCATGCTCAATGCGCTGCGCGAAACCTACGCCGCCGACTCAGCGATCGAACTGGCCGTAGGCACGCTGCGCCGGGCCCTGGCCAAGGACTGAGACAGGCCTTCCGGCCCATCCGCCTCGACTCGGTCCGTACCTCATCGTCCGCAACGCGAAAGTCTTCACCGCAGATCCGCGCAAACCCGCCGTCTCGGCGATCGCCGTACGCGCGGGCAGGATCGTCGTGCTCGGCGATGACGGGGACATCGCCGAGCACGTCGGAATGCGCACGCGAGTGGTGGACGCGCTGGGACGACGGCTCGTGCCCGGGCTGAACGACTTCCACCTCCACGCTGGTCTTCCGAACGTGCGTGGTCCGATCAGGAGGCGGCTGCTGCTGAGGAGCAGCACCAGCACGAGGATTGTCATGACTTCAGTGGTCCGCTCCGTAAGTCCCTCGGGGTTACGGAGCGGCGGTTAGGGGGTCCTCGGCGGTCAGAACCTTCCGTCGGCGAGCAGGTGCTTGGCCGCCTGACGAGATCGCTCTCACGCCGCTGTTGCGCACGGCCACGAGGTGGCCCACTGAAGCCGACGGTCTTGTGACTCGTTTCGACGGCCTGCCCGATTGTACTGGCTAAGGTTGGTCGGGCCGACGATGATCACGGCGGTGGGAGCCATCATGACCATCTCCACCTCCCAGGAGTTCTCAACCCTGGCCTGACCCCGCCGGATCTTCACCTGCGAGCGGAAAACACGATGGGAGGTTCGGCCCAGTCAGGGCGCACGATCAGTCAGTGGGCCGCCACGACGACCGGTCGCCGGTCGTCCTCTTCGGCCTCGTCCTTGATGCGGTCGAGCTTCATACGGAGGGGCTGTCTCCCTGACCGTCGCTCCAAGTCGCACTTCGTTGAGGCGGATCTCAGCGACCAACTTGAGACCGCCTGCCAGTACGCCGCGACCCTCGGAACGAGCATCTGCAACCGCTCCCCGTCATGTCTAGGAAGGCTTTGGCCTGGAGACTGGCCGGTCTGGACCTGGAGACCGTAGAGACGGGCGGGGAGATCACGACACCGTCGACCGTACGCCGGGATCCGGAGTTTCGTGATCGGGTACTCATGGCGTACGAGTACTGCTGCAGCGCTCTGAAAGACAGGCGAGCCCTGAGCCCGTTTTGGCATGCGGTCATGGTGCTGCGCTGGTTCCGAGGCGATCGCGACATCAAACACCCGCTTAGGCTTAGACGTGGCTTCGGGCAAGGCGACCGGCTCGTCCTGGCTGAATCCGGTGGAACGCTGGTTCGCCGAACTGACGACCAAGCAAATTCGTCGCGGAGATTACAAGAGTGTATGCACCGGAGAAGGACATCCATGCCTGGATCGCCTCCTGAAAGGAGGGCCTAAGCCCTTCGTCTGGACCAAAACAGCCGAAGATGTCATCGACACTCTCGCCTCATACTGTCGACGAATTTCTGACTCAGGACACTGGCGCGGCAAGGCACGATGCCGGCGTTCGGGAGAACATCCTCAGCGCTGCGATGCTGCGCCGGACCGGGGGAACATTCGTAGTCGACTCCGGTCCGGCAGCCGCGCGGGCGTTATCCCTACTGGCACCAGGACGCCTTGAGCCTGGAAACGAAGATCTCGGTTACCTTGGGCTCCAGCTGCAACTGGATGGTCTCCCAGTCGCAGAAGTAGATCTTCTTGCCAGTGCTGACTTTCACGTAGCCCGACCATCCCCCCGCGTACAGGTGATCTCCGTAGGAGTTCAGGCTGTAGAATCCCCATGTGGTGATGGTCTTCACACAAATACTGGTGCCACATTCGTAGTAGTACTTGAGGTCGCTGGCCGCCCTCTGCGTGGCCGACGCCGCCGTGGGCGCGGCGACGATGCCAGCCGCGATCCCGATCGCACCGATCGTGGTGAGCATCTTTGCCGTGACCTTCATGAGAAACTCCTCCGCTCTCTTCGGTTCCTTTGGCCTTTCCGGCCGCGTCTTGCCGATCTCTCTTGCGTCGCCGTAACGGGTCAGCGCGTACTGACGCCTGGGACCGCTTTGAATGTCTTTCGAAACCCGACGGACCGAACCGCCCCCGCGCAAGGTGCCGTCAGCTGGAATTAATGGCTCCTCATCGGGACCCGTGGCAGTAAGGCTGCCCCAGCCCAATTCCGGCCGCAACGCCTTTTAGTCCTGACTAAAAGGGTCGGCCGGACTTGGCTGAACAGGGCCGGCGACGCGAGAATCCATTGGCATGATGCGCATGCACTTTTCCGACGCCGACTTTCGCCAGATCACGTTCGCCGCGGCTCCGAACGCCCTGTGGGAGACGGTGCTGAGTGTGCGCCTGCTCCGTGGCGCGCCGACCGGAAGGAGTTGGTCGCGGCCCGGAGTCCGCCGACTGCACCGGCAGGTGAGGGGAAACCTGGTGGAGCGGGCGGGGGTGCTCGCGCCCCTGGCTCTCCCGAAGAGTTTCTTGCCCGCGTTCCTGCTCCAGCCGGACGCCGACGACTTCGCCACCGGTGTCGAGCTGGCCACTCAGACGCCCAGCTCGTATTTGGCGGTCGACCTGAGCGCGTTGGCGCCCGCCCAGCGGACCGGGCGATGGGCGGGGGAACTGGCTGGCGGCTCCCCCGGGGCGCGCCAGACCCTTGCCAGTGACCTGCACCGCTACTTCACCTCATCGGTGGAGTCGCTGTGGCCGCAGATCCAGACCGAAGCCGCCGCCGACCGCGCCCTGCGCGCCGAGGCTCTGCTGCGCGGCGGGGTCGACGCCCTGCTGGCCACGCTTCATCCCGACTGCCGATGGCAACCGCCGACCCTGCACATCCCGATCGACGGCGACTACGACATCCCCCTGTGCGGACGCGGGCTGCTGCTGATCCCGTCGTACTTCGCGCCCCGCCCGATGGTGATGTACCGGCCCCACGCGGCCACCGTGCTGGTCTATCCGATCTTCGTCACGGACCGGTCCACCGACCAGGCCGACGTGCTCGGACCCCTGCTCGGCCGTACCCGCGCAGCCGTGCTGGCCACGTTGCGCGCCCCGGCCACCACCACG
>NZ_JBFAMX010000565.1:0-6720 GCF_040659615.1 Nonomuraea sp. NPDC049784 | reverse complement strand
CCGCCCGGTTCCGGCGGGTGTCGCAGGCGGCCGCCGGCACGCTCAAGCTGGACCTGCCGCCGGACGCCGCCAGGCTGCTGGACTCACAGCGGCTCGCGCAGGACACGTTCGTGCTGTGGGACCTGGTCCACGACCGCACCCACAGCCACGGCGACCTGCCGTTCGACCCGTTCATGATCAAGCAGCGGATGCCGTACTGGCTGTACTCGCTGGAGGAGCTGCGCTGCGACCTGACCGCGTTCGGCGAGGCCGTGAAGCTGGAGGAGCGGGGGGTGCCGCACGCGCGGTACGTGCAGGTGGCGATCCTGTTCGACCGGCTGTTCAGGTTCCCGATCACGGGCGAGCGGGTGCGGAACTACGACGGGCTCGGCGGGCAGCTGCTCTTCGCCTACCTGCACCGCAACGACATCGTGCGGTGGACGGACAACCGGCTCACGATCGACTGGGAGCGGGTCGCGGACGGGGTCGCCGATCTGCGTGGCGAGGTCGAGAAGCTGTACCGCGACAGCATCGACCGGTCCAAGCTGGCGCACTGGCTGGCGGCGTACGAGCTGGTGAGCTCGTACGTGGCGCCGCACCCCGGCTCGACCTGGGTCAAGGGGGTCGAGGCGCTGCCGGAGGAGCAGAAGGCCAAGGTGGACGCGGTGCTGCCGGACGAGTTCCCGCTCAGCATGTTCTACGAGGCACTGCGCCGTAAGCTGACGGATGTGGTCGAATCGACTAAGGGACTGCGCGCATGATCATTCTGATTACCGGTGCTGGTGGGCCGACGGGCGAGGCCGTTTCCGAATTTTTCCGGAAAAACGGCGACACTGTGATCGGTGTCGACAAGGACGACGTCGACCTGCTCGACCGCGCCGCCGTACAGGACCTGGCAGACCGCGTCGGCCGTGAGCACGGCCGGGTGGACGGCGTGGTGCATCTGGTCGGCGGGTGGCGCGGGTCGGACTCGTTCGCCGAGACCAGCCTCGACGACTGGGACCTCCTGCACGACCTGCTGATCCGCACGCTCCAGCACGTGTCGCTGGCCTTCGAGCCGCTGCTGCGGCGCAGCGACAACGGCCGCTTCGTGATCGTCTCGGCCAAGGCGGCCGAGCGGCCCTCCGCCGGCGGCGCCGTCTACGCCACGGCCAAGGCGGCCTCGGAGGCGTGGACGCTCGCGCTGGCCGACGCCCTGTCCGGCACCGGCAGCGCGGCGGTCATCCTGGTCATCAAGGCCCTGGTGAACGACGCCATGCGGGCCGCCAAACCCGAGGCGAAGTTCCCCGGATTCACCGACGTACACGACCTGGCAGCGGCGATCGGCGCCCTCTACGACCGTCCCGCCGCCGAGATCAACGGCACCCGATTGGACCTGACTGCGTGACTCCCAGGCACGACCCCCGGCTCAAGGCGTTCGCCAGCGACAACTACGCCGGGGTGCACCCCGAGATCCTCCAGGCCATCGCCGCCGCCAACGGCGGCCACCAGATCGCGTACGGCGAGGACGTCTACAGCGAGGCCTTGCGAGACGTCTTCAAGCAGCACTTCGGCGAGCAGGCGGAGGCCTGGCCCGTCTTCAACGGCACGGCCGCGAACGTCGTCTCGCTGCGTTCGATGACCTCCCAGTGGGAGGCCGTCATCTGCGCGGAGAGCGCCCACATCAACACCGACGAGGGCGGGGCGCCCGAAGTGGTGGGCGGCATCAAGCTGCTCACCGTGCCCACCCCCGACGGCAAGCTCACGCCGGGGCTGATCGACCGGCAGGCGTGGGGATTCGGCGACGTGCACCGGGCGCAGCCGCGCGTGGTGTCCATCTCCAACACCACCGAGCTGGGCACCCTCTACACGGCCGACGAGCTCGCGGCGATCTGCTCCCACGCCCATGACCTGGGGCTCCTCGTCCACCTCGACGGCTCCCGCCTCACCAACGCCGCCGCCGCCCTGGACGTGCCGCTGCGCTCCCTCACCACGGATGTGGGGGTGGACGTGCTCTCGTTCGGCGGCACCAAGATCGGGTTGCTGTACGGCGAGGCGGTCGTCGTCCTCAACCCCTCCGCGGCCAGCGGGGTCGACTACATCCGCAAGACGTTCATGCAGCTGTCGTCGAAGATGCGGTTCGTGTCGGCGCAGTTCGAGGCGCTGCTGTCGGGGGATCTCTGGCTCCGCAACGCCCGCCAGGCCAACGCCATGGGGCGGCGGCTGGCCGAGGCGGTGAGCGGCATCCCTGGGGTCTCGCTGTCCCGGCCGGTCGAGGCGAACGCCGTCTTCGCGGTGCTGCCCCGGGACGTGACCGAGCGGCTCGCGAAGCGGTTCCGCTTCTACACGTGGAACGAGGCCATGGGGGAGGTGCGGTGGATGTGCGCGTTCGACACGACGGAGGCGGACGTGGACGCCTTCGCCGCCGCCCTCGCCGAGGAAATGCGCACCGCCTACCCCTGACCCACCTGCGATGCGTTACCGCTTGGGGGGCGACGCCGCCGAACGGTCGGCCGCTCCCAGCAGCACCCTGCGCCCGGCGCGGGGGAGCGTGACGGCGGCGACGAGCCCGTTGGGCCCGGACCCCACCACGACCGCGTCGGCGTCCATGTCTGTCGGGGCGTCTATTGGGGCGTGAGTATCGACGGGTAGGGCTGCGCGCCTCGCTGCTTGAGCAGCTCCGTCATGAGCTTGATCTCTCCGCTCTGCCCCTGGACGATCTTCTGCGCCATGCTGACCACCTCAGGACGGTTGGACAGCTTGAGCAGGCCCTCGGCCATCTGCACGCCGCCCTCGTGATGGCGGATCATCAGCTGCAGGAACAGCACCTCGGCCTGCGTGCCCTGTGCCTCCTTGAGCTGGGTCAGCTGCTGCGGCGTGGCCATGCCGGGCATGACGCCGGGCGTGGCCGTGGCGCCGCCGCCGTGGCCGTGGCCGTTCATCCAGGCCATCGCCTTCTGGTCGGTCGCCTGGCTCAGCCCCCACTGCTGCAACCAGCCCAGGAACATGCCTCGCTGGTTGGACTGGGTGTTGATGATGTCGAAGGCCAGGTTTCTGATCTCCTTGGCCGGGCCTTTGTCCCTGATCGTGAACGCCATGTCGACGGCCTGCGCGTGATGCGTGGCCATGTCGCGGGCGAACCCGGCTTCGGGCGAGGTGTCGCCGGGCGTGCCGTCGCGGCCGAACAACAGGAACGCGGCCACGGCGAGCACGAGCACGCCGCAGACGATCAGGATGGGTTTCCTCACGGGCTTTTCCATGGCTCGTCCAGCGTACCCACAGGAAGAGGGCGTCGTGATCGGACCCTTATAAGGGTCTTATTCTCCGCATACGCCGGAAGGCAATAGGGTGACCGGAGTTGGCACGCCGATGGAGGAACGATGACGAAGGAGAAGGCGCAGGCGAGGCGCGAGCATCTGGCCAAGATGCGGGCCGAGCAGAAGCGCAAACAACGCCGCGCCGCCCTGCTGATGTGGGGAGCGGGCGGGTTGATCATCGTCGTGCTCGTCGGCGTGGTGGGCTTCTACCTGATCAAGCAGGCACGCGAGACCTCGTTGGACGCCGTGGCCAACTACAAGTACGAGGCCGGGCAGCACGTGTGGACCGCGGTCAAGTACAAGGAGACGCCGCCGGTCGGTGGCGAGCACAACAACTACTGGCAGATGTGCTCGGTCTACGACAAGCCAATCCACAACGAGCACGGCGTGCACTCGCTCGAGCACGGCGCCCTCTGGATCACCTACCGGCCCGACCTGCCCAAGGCGCAGATCGACAAGCTGAAGGAAGTCGCCACGACCACGGGGCAGCAGGACTACATGCTGGTCAGCCCGTACCCCGGCCTGCCGTCGCCGGTGGTCGCGTCGTCCTGGGGGCACCAGCTCAAGCTGAACGATCCGGCCGACCCCAAGCTGCCCGCGTTCATCAAGAAGTTCCAGAACGGGGCTGACACGCCGGAGCCCGGCGCCACGTGCGGTGGCGACGACGCCATCACCACGACGGCCGACCAGGCGCCGCTGCCGCCGCAGCCCACGGGCGACCAGCAGGCGCCGATGGAGACCATCTCGCCGTCGCCCAGCCAGAAGTAATTCGGCCTCAGCCCCTTCCCCTCTCACGTCTGTCTCCCTCCGTACTTCGGCTGGAGTCCTTCGGGAGGGGAGGGGGCTGACGTCCCCTGGGCGGGTCAGGCGGACAGAACGCGCTCCGGCGGCGTCCACTCCAGCCCGTGCGCCTCGGCCACCGGGCGGCTGGTCAGGCGGCCCTCGTGGGTGTTCAGGCCGAGCGCGAGCGCCCGGTCCTCGCGCAGGGCCCGCTGCCAGCCGAGGTCGGCGATGGCCAGCGCGTACGGGAGCGTCACGTTCGTCAGGGCGAACGTCGAGGTGTTCGGTACCGCACCGGGCATGTTGGCCACGCAGTAGAAGATCGAGTCGTGCACCTGGTACGTCGGTTCGGCGTGCGTGGTCGGGCGGGAGTCCTCGAAGCAGCCGCCCTGGTCGATCGAGATGTCCACCAGCACCGAGCCCGGCTTCATCCGGCTCACCAGTTCGTTGCTCACCAGCTCGGGCGCCTTGGCGCCGGGCACCAGGACCGCGCCGATGACCAGGTCGGCCTCCAGCACCGCGTGCTCGATCTCCAGCGTGTTGGAGGCGACGGTCTGGCAGTGGCCCTGGTAGATCATGTCGGCCTGGCGCAGCTTGTCGATGTTGTTGTCGAGCAGCAGCACCTCGGCCTGCATGCCGAGGGCGATGGCGGCGGCGTTCATGCCCGACACGCCGGCCCCGATGACCACGACGTTCGCCGCGTGCACGCCGGACACGCCGCCCATGAGCACGCCCCTGCCGCCCTGCGAGCGCATCAGGTGGTACGCGCCCACCTGCGGCGCCAGCCGCCCCGCCACCTCGGACATGGGCGCGAGCAGCGGCAGCGCGCGGTTCGGCGTCTGGACGGTCTCGTAGGCGATCGCGGTGCAGCCTGAGTCGAGCAGCGCCTGCGTGCACGTCCTGGAGGCGGCCAGATGCAGGTACGTGAACAGCACCTGCCCCTTGCGCAGCCGGTGGTACTCCTCCAGCACCGGCTCCTTCACCTTCATGACCAGGTCGCTGACCGCCCAGACCTCATCGGCGTCCGGGATCATGACGGCCCCCGCCGCGGTGAAGTCGGCGTCGGGGATCGAGGAGCCGAGACCGGCGCCCTGCTCCACGAAAACCTGGTGGCCGTGGCGCACGAACTCGTACGCTCCGGCCGGGGTGAGCGCCACCCGATATTCATTGTTCTTGAGCTCTTGCGGAACACCGACCTTCATGAGCGAACTCTTTTCGGCGAGGTGTGCTTACACCTCCATTCTTCCTCCATCTCACTCCATCTCACGGATAGGTGGGGATTATCCGGCTGATTACCCCGGTGCCGCCGGACCTCGATAGGCTCACCGGCAGTCCGAACGTCAGGATGGGATCGACATCGATGGACAAGCCGGAAGAGCCGCCGACCGCGGAGTCGGGGGACCCGCAGGCCAGCAGACTCACCACCATCGTGTTGATCGTCTCGCTCGTCCTCGTCGTGCTGGTCGCGGGTGTGCTCGGCACGATCGCCGTTCTGATGACCAGGAATCCCGACTCGCCGCTCTTAGGCGCCGCGCCGGCGCAGCAGCTGGCCGTGCCCATCCACTTCGCGCCCGTCAGGCAGGCCAAGGCCGCGCCGTGCCCCGGCGACCAGGCCGTACTCGACGAGGAGCAGAAGACCTGCTACCTGCTGGAGGACGGCGTCACGGTGGACGCGGTGCAGACGGTCCAGCCCGTGCGCGAGAAGGACGGGCAATACTCCGTGCGCATCGCGATCGCCCCGAGGTTCAAGGAGCGCCTCGTGCAGCTCATCGACGAGCTGGTGCCCGATCAGCGGCAGGTCGCCATCGTGCTGGCGCCTCTGCAGCCGGACGCGCCCAAGGTCGTGCTGGCCGCGCCGATCGTCACCCAGTACATGGACGGCGACAGCATGAGCATCGCGGGGTTCGAGAAGGAGGAGGCCGACGCCCTGGTGGCGCGTCTGCTGGGCACCACGCCCGGCCAGGACACCGCCCCGACGAGCTCGGCCCCGACCGGTCCCGCCTCCACGGGCGCGCCCACCCCGCCGCAGACCGGAAACCAGCAGAGCACGAACCCCGGAACCACCAACCCCGGAACCACCAACCCCGGAACCACGAACCCCGGCACCACCAACTCCGGCACCACGAACCCCGGTGCCACCAACCCCGCCGCCACGAACCCGGCGTCAGGCTCCAGGCGCACCCCCGACAAGCGGTACGCGAGCTGCAAGGAGGCCGTGGCCGCCGGAGACGGCCCCTACACCAAGGGCACGCATGAGGAGTACTTCTGGTACAAGGACGTCGACGGCAACGGTGTGGCCTGCAACAGCGGCGACCTCCGTTAGCGGCCGAACAGCTCCTCCAGCCAGTCGATCGCGAAGTAGGCCAGGAAGATCAGCGAGACGATCCAGAGCAGCCACGGGATCTCGGAGAAGCGCCCCCTGGCCGCCTTGACGAGGGTGTAGGCGATCACGCCCGCGCCGACCCCGTTCGTGATCGAGTACGTGAACGGCATCAGCGCGATCGTCAGGAACGCCGGGACGGCCAGGTCCAGGTCGTCCCAGGGCACGTTCTTGCTCTGCATCATCATCAGCGCTCCGACCAGCACCAGCGCGGGCGCCGCGGCGGCGGAGGTCACCACCGCGGCCAGCGGCGTGAACAGCAGCGTCAGACCCAGCAGCGCCCCG
>NZ_JBFAMX010000564.1:0-6729 GCF_040659615.1 Nonomuraea sp. NPDC049784 | reverse complement strand
GGCCGCTGGGTGCACCTGCGGCGCTGCCTGGAGTGCGGCCACATCGGCTGCTGCGACTCCTCGCCGGGCAAGCACGCCACCAAGCACTTCCACGACACGAGCCACCCGGTGATCCAGTCGTTCGAACGCGGCGAGGACTGGCGGTGGTGCTTCGTCGACAGCCAGATGGGCTAGCCCCGTTTTCCGCACATGAGTGATCTTCAGCGGAGGTCTCGTGGATCGATATCAAGGAGGTCCAGGAGATGGAGTTGGAGGTCGGTGGGTTGCGGGATGGTCGGAGGTAACTGGCCGGTGCCCGGGATCAGCCGGATACCAGCCAGCGCGTCAAGGATGAGCTTGCCGGTGGGGATGGCGGGCCGTCCGGCGTACAAGCCGTCGACCTTGGTCGCGCCCCGCTCGGCCGGTGCCTGCCGGACGTGACGTTCGATCAGGCAGAAGATGAGCAGGGCCAGGCAGATGACGGTGATCAGCGCGGCCAGGCGGCGGTTGTTCTTCAGATAGAGGTTGGTGACAGCCAGCGGGCCCTTGAAGGCCTGGTAGCGGCGTTCGACGGCTGTAGTGGGCAAGCACCTGAGCGGCGTCGGCCTGGGCGGGATCGAGGTTGGTCAGCAGGGCGTACCAGCCGTCGGTGGCGGCTTCGGCGTCGATCGCGTGCTGGTCGAAGTGCCAGGCCAGGGTGGGTTTGCCGGTGACCGCCTGGGCGCGGGCCGACGAATGCACGAAGATCCTGCGTAAGGAGCCCACTCCTGGACGTGCACCAGCGGCGCGGGCGAGGTCAGCTGGTTGGCCACCAGCACCTCGATCACCTGGCCGTGGGTCAGCGCCGCGGTATCGCGCACCGGGCAGAGCGCATCCACCACCTCCGGATCCGTAACCGCGAACAGAACCCGGCGACCACCGGCAACGCCCCGAGCATCTTCTCGACACTGGCCTGGCCCCACTGCGCACGCTGTCTCACGAGCCCAGGTCATACCGCGCAGACGATCGGCACAGCAAACCCAAGGATCTTCAATTACCCCGACGTGGGGAAAACGGGGCTAGCGTGGTAGGGGGGTTAACCGCAGTGTGTCTTGTGCCACAAGCACATCCCTTGGTGGTCTGCTGAGACTCCCTGGGATTCGTTCGTTCTCCTCGACGACGGCGATTGGCTCAATTACGTGTGAGATGAGGCTCACCATGCGAATCGCTGTAGCCGGTGCGACCGGCAATATCGGTGCCCGCACTGCCTCGTTCCTTGAGCGCGCGGGGCACGAAGTCATACCCATCAGCCGCTCTCTTGGCGTTGACCTGATTACGGGCCAGGGCTTGGACGCGGCGCTCAAAGGCGTTGACGCGGTGGTCGATGCCATCAGCTCCCCGCCGGTCAGCCCCGACGAGACGCGCGCCTATTTCGGCACCACCACGAGAAATCTTCTCGCCGCCGAGGAGCGCGCGGGGGTGCGACACCACGTACTGCTGTCGATCGTCGGAATCCACCGGATCACAGGCGGCACTGCCCACTACTCGGGCAAGCGCGAGCAAGAGCGCCTGATCGAGGAGGGTCGGGTGCCGTGGACGATCGTGCCCGCCACACAATTTCACGACTTTGGGGCGTTGGCTGCTAGCTGGACAGAGCGCGACGGCGTGGCCACCATCGCCCCGCTACTTGTTCAGCCGATTGCACCCGACGACATAGCTCGGGTCTTGGCCGAGGTCGCGACCGGGGAGCCGCAGGGCCGCCACGTCGATGTCGCCGGCCCTGAGCCGCAAGACCTGGTCGACATGGCCCGCCGCACCAATGACGTTCTCGGGCGCAAGGTGAAGCTGGTTCCGACGTGGTCGGGCCCCCTTGATGAGTCGATGGCCGGCAATGTGCTGCTGCCCGGCGAGAACGCCCGTATCGCCCCGACGACGTTCGACCAGTGGCTGGCGGCTGGCGCGAGATAGGAGGAAACGATGGACCCCTATGAAAAGGTGAAGAACACTCTGACCGAAATTCAGAGCATCACCCCGCCCTTTATACCGGCAGACGCCGAGGTGATGACCGTGCGGGTCGAGTATCCTCCCGGCGATCCCGGCGTGCCGCCGCACCGCCATCCCGGCGGGCCGTGTTTCGGCTACATCCTGGAGGGCGAAATGGTCTTCGAGGTGCAGGGCGAGCCGCCGCGAGTGGTCAAGGCCGGCGAGGCATTCTGGGAGCCCGGCGGGGACGCAATCCACTATCAGGACGCCAACAACCGCACCGACAGCCCGCTGCGCTTTGTCGTGACCATGCTGATGGCTCCCGGCCAGCCGATGCTGGTCTTCCTGGACGACGACGAGCTTCAGCAGAGCGGTTGGGTAAGGCGTTCACCAGCCTGAGGGCGAGGGCGAGAGCCTGCTCGCAGCCCGTGGCTGCGAGCAGGCGAGGTAATGGCGTCCGCGACTCAAGAGAGTCGGACGACGATTTGAACGCGCAAGGCTGTAACCAAACACCACGGAGACGGCGGTTGCCGAGAAAGTAAGCGACGACGAGGACAAGCACGCCGGCCACGCTCACTGATCAGCACCCAGAAATAGGAAAAGACTGATATCGATCCACGAGACCTCCGCTGAAGATCGCTCATGTGCGGAAAACGGGACTAGCGCTCCAGTATCGCCTCTTCGAAGTCGAGCTCGGCCATCACCTCGCGCAGCACCTCGTCGTCGAGGCGGCGCTCGTCGCGCAGACGTACGAAGACCTGCCGCTCGGCCTGGAGCATGTCGCGGCGCAGGCGGCGATAGAGCATGCTGGGTGTCTCCGCGCCGCCCGGCCCGCTGCCGCCGCCCAGGCGCTCCCAGGCGGTCAGTGAGCGGCGCCACGACTTCTCCCTGAGCTGGTCGATGACCTGCTTCTGGATCTCGTCGGGCTCGCCCTGCTCTCGCACCAGCCGGTCGAGCTCCGCCAGGCCCGCCTCCAGCGCGGCCTGCTGGGCCGCCGCCTCGGCCAGGCGGTCCTCGTACTGCTCCCGCTCGCTTGACACGCCCAGCCGCTTGATCAGCGCGGGGAACGTGGTGCCCTGGATGAGCAGGGTGCCGATCACGGTCGTGAACGTCAGGAAGAGCAGCATCGCACGGTCCCGCGCGGGGACCGCCGGATAGATGGCGAACGCCGCCGCCAGCGACACCACGCCCCGCATGCCGGCCCAGCCGAGTATCACCGTCTGCTGCACGGTCGGCCGCGCGTTGCCCTTGCCCAGCAGCTTGGTCAGGTATGACACCGCGAACACCCACACGAACCTGCTGGCGATCGTCACCCCCAGCACGGCGGCCGCGTAACCCGCGACGGCCCACGGGCTGTAGCCGGAGATGCCCTGGACCACGGTCGAGAGCTGCAGCCCGATCAGGGCGAACACGATCGTCTCGAGGAAGAAGTCGGTGACCTTCCACACCGCGTCCGACACCAGCCGCGTCCCGAACCCCTGCAAGTGCATGCGATTGCCCAGGTAGAGGCCCACGATCACCACGGCGATCACGCCGGAGGCGTGCACCGTCTCCGCCGCCAGATAGGCGGCGAACGGGATCAGCAGCATCAGCGTGTTCTCGACCAGCGAGTCGCGCGTGTGCCGGAACAGCCAGGCCAGCGCGAACGCCAGCACCAGCCCGATCGCCACGCCGACCGCCGCGGAGTACAGGAACTGGCCGAGGCTGTGCCACAGGTCCACGGCCCCGCCGACGGCGGCCCCCAGCGCCACCCGGTACGCCGTCAGCGCCGTGGCGTCGTTGAACAGGCTCTCGCCCACCAGGATCGTCAGCGTCCTGCGCGGCAGGCCCAGCCGGCGGCCGACCGCGACGGCGGCGACGGCGTCGGGCGGCGCGATGATGGCGCCCAGCGCGAACGCCAGCGCGAGCGGCAGGGCGGGCAGCAGCAGGTGGACGACCAGCCCGACGACGACTGTGGTGAACAGCACGAGCCCGATCGACAGCAGCGCCACGGCCCGCTTGACTTCACGCAGGCTCAGGTAGGAGCTGTCGAGCGCGGCGGAGTAGAGCAGCGGGGGCAGGAACACGTACAGCACCAGCTCCGGCTGCAGCGGCACCGCCGGCACCAGCGGCGAGACCAGCAGTCCCGCCGCCACCAGCAGCAACGGGGCCGGCCAGCCCCTGTGCCGCGCGACGGCCGCGACGCCGATCGCGCCACCGGCCACCAGCAGCAGTTGCAGGCCCAAGGTCGGATTCACCGGCGCTCCTTCTGCCTCGGCCCGATCGCCTCGCCAGGAGCGTACCTGCCGGCCCTCAGGAGCACGTCACCACTCCCTGCGGTCGCTCCGCTCGTGGTAGTCCGGCTGCTGCTGCTCCGGGCGCAGGCGCTCGCCCGTGGAGAACATGGGGTCCCCGACGTAGGGGCGGGACAACTGCTCCGGCTGCGGGGGCTCCTGCCGCCCCAGGGCCAGCAGCGGGTCCACGGGGTTCGGCTGGCTCTGCTGGTAGGAGGCGTACTCGTCGCGAACGGGCTGGGGCGCGGAGCGGCGCCTGCCCGCGCCCGGGATGCCGTGCATGGGGGTGCCCAGCCCAGCGGCGCCCTGGCTCTGCTGGGGCTGCTGGGGCTGCTGGTACGTGTCAGGCCGCCTGGCGTAGGGGTCCGAGGGGTACGGGTCGCTCGGGAACTGGTCGGCGCGGTGCTGGGACGGCTGGTGGGGAGCGGCCGCCTGAGAGGGGAAGCCGAGCGGGTCGGTGCTCAGCGGCGACTGGCTGCGGTCGCCGGGCATCTGGTAGACGGGCGCGACGTCGGAGTACTGGGGGCCGGTGAAGGGCTCGGGCTGGCCGTGGCCGGAGTACTGGGGCGACTCGACGGTGTACTGGGGGCCGCTGAAGGGGTCGCCGGTGTACCGCTGCTGAGGGGCGGTCGTGTCCACGTATTGCGGCCCGGTGAACGGGCTGCGCTCGCCGTAGGCCGAGGCCTCCCTGCCAGGCTCGCCGTAGACCGGGGTCTCCCTGGCAGGCTCGCCGTAGGCCGGAGCCGCCTCCCTGGGGGGTTCGCCGTAGGCCGGGGGCATGCTGTCCCGCGGCGCCGTGGTCTCGCCGTAGGAGGCCACCAGCTTGTCCTGGTGGGCGCCAGGGGCGCCCCTGGCCACGAGGACGTCGTTGGGCGACAGAGCGGCCGTGGGCCGATCGTCGGGCTGGTGCTGCTGCGGCGGTTGCTGAGCGTGCTGAGGCGGCCGATGGTACTGACCGGTGCCCGGGATGACCTCGGTGCCCGGATCGTGCGCGGGCACGGCGGGCTGCTCGCCCGTGGCCTCGGCAAAGCCCTCGTCGAGCGTGTCGAGCAGGCGGCCGACGTCCTCCATCGGCATGCGGAAGCTCGCTGTGCACATCTCGCCGCGCCAGAGGCTGAGGACCAGTGTGCCCTCATGCCACGTGACACGGAGGCACCGCTCCTGACCTCGTGCATCGAAGAACACTTCGCCGAACGACGGCAACGGGACAACTTCCGACATGGCAGACATACTGCTTTAACCAGCCTTTATCCGTCCACTCAACCCCGGAAAACCCTCTGGAAACCGGACTTCCCACCTACACCGGGAACCCCTCTGGTCACACCGCGTGAAGACCTTCTTCGCCCGGCTGGATTCCCGGTCGCCCAGTGTGCCATGGGAGCCGCCGCGAGCGTCCGGGGAACGCCGGGATGCGTCTGGCCGATCACACCGCGTTCGGCACGGCGACCCCGGAATGCGGGTAGCGTTTACTGCCGTGCCGGACTCCCATCTCCCGTCAGTGGACGAACTGCTCAAGGTCGCGGTAAACGCTCTCGGAGGGAGCGAACGGCAGGGCCAGATCACCATGGTCCAGGCCGTGCAGCAGGCCATCGACGACGAGGAGCATCTGGCGGTCCAGGCCGGCACGGGCACCGGGAAGTCGCTGGCGTACCTCGTGCCGTCGATCCGCCACGCGATGGACAGCGACTCGCCCGTCGTGGTCTCCACGGCCACTATCGCGCTGCAGCGCCAGCTCGTCGACCGCGACCTGCCCCGGCTGGCCGAGGCGCTGGGCAAGGAGCTGCCGCACGAGCCGACGTTCGCGATCCTGAAGGGCCGTCGCAACTACCTGTGCCGCTACAAGGCGACGGCGGGCTGGCCTGAGGAGGACGAGCAGGACCAGCTCTTCGACCCGCGCGAGGTGAGCGCGACCGGCCGCATGGTGCAGCGCATCCAGGAGTGGGCCGAGGAGACCGAGACCGGCGACCGCGACGAGCTGGTGCCGGGGGTGAGCGAGCAGGCGTGGCGGCAGTTCTCGGTGAGCGCGCAGGAGTGCCTGGGAGCCCAGCGCTGCCCGAGCGGCGCCGAGTGCTTCGCCGAGCTGGCCCGCGCCCGGGCGGGCGAAGTGGACGTCGTGGTGACCAACCACGCGCTGATGGCCATCGACGCCATGGGCGACCTGCCGGTGCTGCCGGAGCACGAGGTCGTGGTCGTGGACGAGGCCCACGAGCTGGTCGACCGGGTGACGTCGGTGGTGACCGGCGAGCTGTCGGAGCTGACCGTGTCGCTGGCCGTGCGCCGGGTGGGGCGGCTGATCGAGCAGGCGACCGCCGACCAGCTCCAGGAGGCGGGCGAGGACCTCAAGGCACTGCTGGCCGCCGCGCCGCCCGGGCGCATCGACGAGCTGCCGCAGGTGCTCGGCCTGACGCTGGCGCTGGTGCGCGACACCGCCTGGCGGTGCATCACGGCGCTGGGGCCGCGCGGCGCCGACAAGGACGACCCCGACAAGGCGGGGCAACGCAAGGCCGCGTTCTCG